>JAYTWT010000602.1:0-1924 GCA_043743295.1 Alphaproteobacteria bacterium
ATCGGTCATCAGCGCCAAAACGCCCTCGACATCCTTGGCCTGCCAGGCGGCAATCAACGTCTGCATGATCGCGTAGCAGCGGGTCATGAGGTGGCCTCGTTCAGGGCGTTGGTCTGGGCGGAGTCCAGGTATTCATCTAACCGGGTGATCAGACCGCCCGCCACGCGGCAGATTACGCAGGCGTCCAAGGCCCACTTCCGCCCGTCCGGGAGCGTCGCCTCCAGCACGTGCTGCTGCAGGAAACCGTCGGAAAGCGCTTCTAGCCGGATGACCCGGTAGGTGCGCTGCGGCAGGGTGCGGATCATCCACTTCAGCACCCGCAGGTTCTGATCGACCGTCTGTTCGATCCCGTCATTGTTGTGCCAGATCTTGGCGTCCGGCGCGTAGCAGGCGCGGACGGTATCGACATCACCGCTCTGGATGGCGCCGACAAAGCGTTTCGCAAGGGCAAGGTGGTCCTGGGCGGTCATGAGGTTCCTATCGGCCTGTGGTGACGGGATCGCTGGAGAGTGAGCGGCGCATCAGAAGTTCGTAGGCTTTTGGATCGCGAGCACTGTGGGCACGGACCTCTATGGCCATGATATCGGTATCGACTTCGTCAGCGCCGCGCCGGATCGCCTTCAGGGCTGCGACGGCGATGGTGTCGGGTGTTTCCTTGGCACCTTGAACATGGCTGGCCATGCGGGTGTCGACCGAGCCAACGATCAGGGCGGTGACGCTCGTGTTCTGCGGCGCCAGTTCGGCGCGCAAGCATGTGGCCAGGGCCCGGCCGGCGAACTTCGAGGGGCTATAGCCGCCCATGCCTGGGATCGCGACCAGCCCACCGGCGGACAGCACATTGGCGATGGCACTCTGTTTATGGCGACCGAGGATCGGCGCGAAGGCGCGGCACATGGCCAGCGGGCCGAAGTAGTTGGTCTCCATCTCGGCGCGAGCGGCGGAAAGGTCGGGCGCGGCCATCAAGGTTTGCATGGAAAACTGACCCGCGTTGTTCACCAGGATCGAAACGTCCTGACAGCGGGCAGCGGCGGCTTGGATCTGTTCGGGTCGGCTTACATCCAGCTCTACCGCGATCACACGTCCTTGGCCTTCGGCGACCAGATGGTCAGCGTTGGCGATCTCACGGGTTGCCACATAAACCCGAGTGGCCGCGGCCTTAAGGAACGCGCGGACTAGGGCCTCGCCGATCCCACGATTGCCGCCGGTCACCAGGGCGACGCTGTCCTTGATCTCCATGACCGAGCGATCCCTAAGCGGCGACGCCGTCGCGGATGAAGGCGCGGTCGGCCCATACGCTGTGGGTGCCGCTGCAGATCTTGTGCGGCAGGGCAATGCGCACGACCGGCCCATCTGCAAAGCGCTTGCAGTCGATCAGGATGCACTCTGACGTACCCGCATTCTCATCGATGATGAAGCTGACCAGGTATCCGTCGTCCTCGTCCTTCGCGTCGATGCGCGGCACGAACGGCGCTTCACTAGCGAAGCGGCCTTCCGGCAGGGTGATCGTCCACGACTGGCCCGTCTCTAGGTCATGCTTGACGAAGCCGTTGAACAGGAACCAACCCGGCTTGGTCGTCGTCGAATAGGCATAGCGATAGGGTTTGCCCGCATAGCGCTGGTTGAACGTGCCGAACTCCAGAACTCGGTCGTCCAGGTGGTGTTCGCGGGTCTCGCCGGTTTTCAGGTTGAAGCGCCAGCGGTGCAGTTTCGATAGGAAGCTGTGCTCGTCCAGGAAGGCCATCATGTGGTGATAGCCATCCGGCGCGTCGGCCAGCGGGCGCGGGGTTGGCTGTTCCTGGAAATAGGCGTCCATCACCACCTCGTCACCCTCTTCATAGGCGTTGAGGAAGTGCAGGATGTAGGTCGGGTCGGCCTCGAACCAGCGGATATCTTCCGGCTGGCCATGGCGGGGGATCAAGGCGAA
>JAYTWT010000603.1:0-5060 GCA_043743295.1 Alphaproteobacteria bacterium
GCCGTGACGGTGCCCATCCAGAAGGGGTCGGCCATCGTGACGCCGAACGCGGTCAGTGCCTCTTCTACACTTGAACCCGTGACGCCCCAGGGTGCCGAGGGTGCCAGCAGCACCAATGCGCGCGCGCCCACCTGCCGTGCGGCCATCTGGCAGACGAGCCCGCCCATCGAGTGGCCTATGAGGACGGGTGGCTCATCCAGGTCCTTACAAAGCTTCACGAGGCTCTTCACATAGTCCGACATGGATAGACCCGCTGCAGAGCGCCCGTCACCGCGTCCCGGCAGGTTTGGGGTCAGCACGGTCCATCCGCGCCCCTCGAACGCGCCTCGGAACAAATCGAACGCCCAGCCGCCACAAAAGGCGCCGTGCACCATCACCACCGTCGGCATGGAACTCCCTGGAACCTTACCGGACTGGCCGGGTCAACAGGCTCAAAACTGATCGGAGCTGACCCTATCAGGCCGCTGCACTTTTGCTTGCAGCAAATGGTGCGAATTCCCGAACAACCGTCTCATAGACCTCGCGTTTGAAGGGTACGATCAGGTCCGGGGCCTCGGTGAGGTGAGCCCACCGCCAGGCGTCGAACTCCGGCTCGTGGTGCAGAGCCAGATCGAACTCGGCGTCGTCTCCGTCAAAGCGGAAGGCGAACCACACCTGTTTCTGGCCGCGAAAGCCCCGGACGGACTTCGGCCCAGAGAAGTTGACCGGGAAATCGTAGACGATCCAGTCTTTGGTACGACCCAGAAGTGTCGCGGTAACCCCGCCGGTCTCCTCGGTCAGTTCGCGGCGCGCTGCCGTTTCCAGATCTTCGCCAGGGTCGACGCCGCCTTGTGGAAACTGCCAGTTGTGGGGTCCCGACGTGTGGGCGCGCCGACCCAACCAGACCCGCCCGTCGGGATGAAACAGCACAACCCCGACATTCGGCCGATATTGCGAGAGGTCAGTCATCGCTTGGCTGCCATCGCTGACGCCGGCGCGAGTTGATACCCACGGGCTTCGACGCTGTTCGCCCAGGCGGCGGCCTTCTCCAGGGTAACCGGATAGGACAAACCCATACCTAACGCTTGGCCCCGCTGTTGGGCACCAGCTTCCAAGGCTGCCAACTGTTGGTCGATAGCCGTTCCGTCCAGCTTACCGTCGATCTGACGTTCAGGTGTGGCGCGCGGTAGGCCGCCGCCCTTGCCCGCGGCGAGGCCGTCATCGATAAACGCCAATCCGCGCCCCTTAGCGCCGGCCGCGAAGGCGTCGTAGGCAGGCCCTGATGCCAGGAATCGTTCACCCAGATAGTTGGTCAGGCCGAAATAGCCGGTGGCCCGCGAGAGGATCCACTCCAGCTTTTTGATGGTCTCCACCGGTTGGCCGGTCGCCAGCAGGGCATAGGGGCCTGGGTCGTTGTCGGGGAAATTCTCCGGCTCCATCGGCGTTTCAAGCAGCACTTCGTGGCCGCGCGCGCGCGCCATGTCGATCCAGCCCTGCAGCCCGTCCGCATAGACAACGAATGACAACGTCACCTCTGGGCGCAGGGTTTCGATCGCCTGACGGGTCGCCCGTTCATTCAGACCCAGTCCGCGGACGATCAGCGCCACCTTAGGCCGTCCGTTCGCGACAAAAGGACGTGCATAGGCCTCAGCAGGCGTGCGGCCGTCCAGCGCAATGATCGGCAAGGGGCCTGATGGACCGGGGGCATAGAATCCCGCGATGGGCGCCGGCGGCAACGGGCCACCGGCAAAGGCTGCACCCATCGGTGTGGGGGGGTGACGCGCCGCGTCGACCGCCATTGGGCGCTCGGTTAAGCGGACGACGTCTGAAATCGTTCGCGGCGCACCTCTTAGGGGCTTCAACGCTTGGACCCAACCTGCGGGAGCCGACCTCAGGACCGGTTCCAGTGCAATCGGGTGATGCGCCTCACCGCCCAGCGGCCCCAACAATCGTATAAGCAGGATGACCACGCCAGCGAACACCAGGGTGGCCAGAACCAGCCCGACAGCAGGTTTGCGCAGAACGCCGACGACGCGTGAGCCGACGCCCTTAAGGGGCGCCAACCCCACTTGGGGCAGTTTCAGTTGGGGCAAAGCGATGGCGGCCACGAACGAAGCTCCTTAGTCTTCACCCTCGCGGATCATGGTTAACGCACCCTTCACTTCCCGCAGAACACGACCCTATTTGGCCGGCACCGATGTCGGCTTTGCCTCCGCCACGCGCGCCTTACTGACGATCTCCGCCAACCGTGCCGTCGGCTTGGGTAGTTTCGGCGTAGCGGCAACAGAGCCGTAACGCAGCACGTCGCTCGCGCGGGCGATCTGGAAGTCCTTCTTCTCGTCGAAGGATTCCGGCGGAGCTTCCGCCGGCTGATGGGCACCACGTCGCACCTTGCCCTCGTCGGCATTCAGCGCGTTCTTGAACGAGGCTTCCGAGAATTGATAGCTACGGTTGGCGATGATCTGAGCCTCTTCACGGGTCAGGGCGACCTCGAGATCAGGCTCGATACCGGTCTTCTGGATCGAACGGCCGGAGGGCGTGTAGTATTTCGCTGTGGTGAGTTTCAGAGCCCCATCGATGCCGCCCCGCAACGGGATCACGGTTTGTACCGAGCCCTTGCCGAAGCTGGTGGTGCCCACCAATTCGGCCCGCTTGCGATCCTGCAGAGCACCGGCCACGATCTCTGCCGCCGAGGCGGATCCAGAGTTGATCAGCACCACCATCGGCAGGCCGCCGGTCATATCGCCAGCGCGTGCGTTATAGCGCTCAACATCACGCGGATCGCGGCCTCGCTGAGAGACGATCTCACCGTTCTCAAGGAACAGGTCCGAGATGCCGACAGCTTGGTCCAGAAGACCGCCTGGGTTGTTACGCAGATCCAGGATCAAACCCTTGGCCTTGGGGTTCTTGGCCTTGGCCTCGGCAAACGCCGCCTCGGCCTCATCCGTGGTCTTCTCATTGAAGCCGCCGACCCGCAGAACGATGTAGTCGCCCTCCAGCCGCGCCGTCGCGGACTTGGGCTTGATCACTTCGCGGACCAGTTTCACATCGAACGGATCCGACTTGGGTCGCGCGATGGTCAGGGAGACGGCCTCGCCCGGCTTGCCGCGCATCTGCTTGACGGCTTCGGTCACCGTCAGGCCTAGGACACTCTCGCCATTGACCGAGGTGATGTAGTCGCCGGCCTTGATGCCCGCACGGTCGGCTGGTGTACCGTCCATGGGCGAGATCACCTTGACTACGCCGTCCTCGCTCGTGACCTCGATGCCGAGCCCGCCGTATTCGCCGCGGGTCTGATCGCGCATCTCGTCGAAAGACTCAGGATTGAGATAGCCGGAGTGCGGATCCAGCGAGGTCAGCATGCCGTCGATTGCTGCCTGGATCAGCTTGGTGTCGTCCACCTCGGAGACGTACTGGTTCTCCACCGTATTCAGGACATCTCCAAATAGACCCAACATCCGATAGGTCTTTGAGCGCGGCTGAGCTGTCGCCAGCGCCGCTTGGCTGACATAAGCCATGGATCCCGCGCCCAGAATGAACGCCGAGGCGCCGATCAGGAGATATTTCTTCATAGCCCGCTTCAGACTCCCTTTGGCGGTTTCTGGCCGCCGATCTTGCAGGTCGTGAAGTCGGTTTTGAGGCCGCTTCCGCCTGTATTTATGTTCAACCCCGACCGCCGGCCGGCAGCCACTGGGCCGGATCGACGGGAGATCCTTGCGCCCGGACCTCCAGGTAGAGCTCCGAGGTGGCAGATCGGCCGTTGGCGACTGTGCCCACAGACTGACCCGCCGTTACCGACTGACCGGCCTCCACCGAGGTCTTCTCCAGGCCAGCAAGCACGAGATGATATCCACCCGCTAGTCTTAATATCACGATGACGTCCCAGCCCTTCACAGGACCCACATACTGAACAAGCCCTGCCGCCGGGCTGACCGCCCTCTGACCTCTCGGCACGCTGAAGGTCAGGCCGTTGGATCGGCCGCCTCCGGCGATCGGGGCACCGAAGCGCCGCACCATTGGTCCCGAGGCGGGCACCACCAGGCGGGTCGGCGGGGTTAAGGTCTCTGCGTCGCGGCTCGCCCGGTTCCGCAGCAGCATGTCCGCGGATGTGTCCGGCTCAGGCTGGGCTTCGGCGTCAAGGCTATCGCGCTCGAACAAAGCCTCGCTCTGCACCGCCGCCAGCCGTCGCTGGCGCATGGCCTCGCTGGCCTGCTGCGCATAGCCCTTGGCGCGTGCCTGCAACGCCGGGGTCATCGCCTTGACCAAGATGGCTGCGCGCACGGCGTTCTTGGCGTCTTGCGGCGACACCAGAAGTGCCGGCGGCGGATCGCGCTTCAACTGCTCCAGTACCGACAACAACCGCGACAGCCGGTGCATATTCGAGCCCTGGTCCACCGAAAGCCGGGTCTCAGCCACATTTAGCCGCGCCAGTCGGTCAGACGTCGCCGCCGCCGCGCCCAGCCCTAGAAGGCACGCGCCCGCCGCGCAGAGGAGGAGAATCCGTCGCATCAATCCCGATGATACGGTGATCCGGCCAAAATGGAGACACTGCGGTAAATCTGTTCACTGAGCATCGCTCTTGCCATCGCGTGCGGCCAGGTCTGCGGCCCAAACGCCAGCGTGCTCTGGGCCTCCGCAACCAAAGCAGGGTCCAACCCATCAGCGCCACCGATCAGGAAGATGAGGCGTCGAACCCCGTCGTCTCGCAGGCGCCCGATCTCCTCCGCAAACGCGCGCGAGGCCCGCGCCTTGCCTCGCTCGTCACAGGCGATGACGTAGCTGTCGGCCAGATGACCCTTCAGCGCCTCGGCCTCCGCCGCCTTGCCGGGCTTGCGCACCTCCACCTCGATCACCTCGACCGGACCCAGCCCCAGCGCTCGGCCCGCGGCCGTCGCACGGTCGAGGTAGAGTTTCACCAGCTCCGTCTCCGGCGAGCGGGCCAAGCGGCCAATGGCGATGACGGCGATCTTCACGCCATCGAACGTTACCCGCGCTGGAGGTGAAGTCCAGCGGTGTCGAACTCGGACACCGGCTCCACCCCGAACAGGTGTTCTGCGATCTGGACGGCATTGAGCGCGGCA
>JAYTWT010000604.1:0-2047 GCA_043743295.1 Alphaproteobacteria bacterium
CGGGCGCGCGCGACCACCAGCTTGTCTTCTTCGGAGAGCTCATCCATGCCGAGGATGGCGATGATATCCTTCAGTTGCTTGTAGGTCTGAAGGGTCTCCTGCACGCGGCGGGCGACGGTGTAGTGTTCCTCGCCGATCACCAGGGGGTCCATGATGCGCGAGGTTGAGTCTAGCGGGTCGACAGCCGGGAAGATGCCTTGCGAAGCGATATCGCGGCTCAGCACGGTCGTGGCGTCCAGGTGGGCGAACGAGGCGGCCGGCGCGGGGTCGGTCAGGTCGTCGGCGGGCACGTAGATGGCCTGGACCGAGGTGATCGAACCCTTGGCGGTTGAAGTGATCCGCTCCTGAAGGTTGCCCATTTCAGTGGCCAGCGTCGGCTGATAGCCCACGGCGGAGGGGATGCGACCCAATAGCGCGGACACTTCCGAACCGGCCTGCGTAAAGCGGAAGATGTTGTCGATGAAGAGCAGCACGTCCTTGCCCTCTTCGTCGCGGAAATACTCGGCCTGGGCGAGGCCGGTCAATGCGACGCGGGCGCGAGCACCTGGGGGCTCATTCATCTGGCCATAGACCAGGGCGCATTTGGAGCCTTCGGTCGAGCCGTTGTTTTCCTTCGGGTCCTTGTTCACGTTGGACTCGATCATCTCGTAGTAAAGGTCGTTGCCTTCGCGGGTGCGCTCGCCGACACCGGCCAGCACTGAGTAGCCGCCGTAGGCCTTGGCGATGTTGTTGATCAGTTCCTGCATCGTCACGGTCTTGCCGACGCCAGCTCCGCCAAACAGGCCGATCTTGCCGCCCTTGGTGTAGGGGCAGAGCAAGTCGATCACCTTGATCCCGGTGACCAGCACTTCCGCCGATGTTGTTTGCTCGGCGAAGGACGGGGCCTCGCGGTGGATCGAGGAGGAGAAAGGCGAATTGATCGGACCGGCTTCGTCAATCGGCTCGCCGATGACGTTCATGATCCGGCCCAGGCAGGCCGGGCCCACGGGCACGGTGATCGAGCGACCGGTGTCGAACACCGGCTGGCCGCGGGTCAGGCCCTCGGTGGTGTCCATGGCGATGGCGCGCACGGTGTTCTCGCCCAAGTGCTGGGCGACTTCCAGAACCAGCCGGAAGGGCTCGCCGGTCCGCTGGTCGGTGTTGGTGGTTTCCAGGGCGCTGAGGATCGCCGGCAGGTGGCCGGTGAACTCAACGTCGACGACGGCGCCGATGATCTGCACCAGCCTACCGGTTGCGACGCCTTTCGCGGCGGTCGCTTTCGGGGCGGCGGTCGCCTTGGCGGCGGCGGGGGCCTTCTTGGCAGGTGCCTTGGCGGCGGGTTTCTTGGTGCCAGTCTTGGGGGCGGCGGTTGTGGTGGCCATGTCTAACTCTCTCGTGTGTACGGCTAGATCGCTTCAGCGCCGGAGATGATCTCGATCAGCTCCTTGGTGATTTGCGCTTGGCGGGCTCGGTTCATCTTCAGGGTGAGGCCGGAGATCATATCGCCAGCATTGCGCGTGGCGTTATCCATTGCGGTCATCTGGGCGGCATAGAAACCAGCCTGATTCTCCAACATCGCGGAGAATAGCTGCGTGGTCAGGTTGCGAGGCAGAAGCTCCTCGAGGATGGTCTCCTCGTCAGGCTCATACTCGTAGGAAGCGCCCTTAAGGTCGATCGTCGAGGCCCCGGTCTGCACCTCGGCCGGGATCACCTGGCGCACGGTCGGGATCTGGGTGACCACAGACTTGAACTGGCTGAACACCAGATGCACCACGTCTACCTCGCCATCAGCGAATCTCTGGCGGATGTCGGCGGCGACCTCTTCGGCCACGGCAAGCGATGGGCTGCCACCGGCTTCAAACCCGCTGATCATCCGTTGCGCGTGAAGACGCCGGATCTGGTCTCGGGCTTTACGGCCGACGGTCAGCACCTTTACGTCCTTGCCCTCGGCCAACAGAGAATCGATCTTCTGGCGCGCCGCGCGAACGATGATGGTGTTGAAACCGCCTGCGAGACCCCGATCAGAGGTTGCGATGACGACCAGATGTCGTTGATCTGACCCTGTGCC
>JAYTWT010000605.1:0-2176 GCA_043743295.1 Alphaproteobacteria bacterium
AGCGGAGACGGCCCCTTAGCCCACGGGGCGATGGCCCCCTTGTGCAGCGACTTGTCCTTGTCTGGCACGATCATGTCGGCGTCGAAGGCCAGCTTGGCCCCCAATCCGTCGCAGACCGGGCAGGCCCCGTAAGGGTTGTTGAACGAGAACAGCCGAGGTTCGATTTCGGTGATCGTGAAGCCGGAGACCGGACAAGCGAACTTCTCCGAGAACAACAGCTGGCGCGGGGCCTCGCCCTCGACCCGGTCGGCCCACTCCGCCACCGCAATGCCGTCAGCCAGCCGCAACGCCGTCTGCAGGCTGTCAGCGTAGCGGGTCTCCTGACCGGCTTTGGTGACGATCCGGTCCACGACGATGTCGATATCGTGCTTGAATTTCTTATCGAGCACCGGCGCGTCCTCGATCAGAAACAGCTCTCCATTGACCTTCACCCGCTGGAATCCGGCCCGCTGCCACTCGGCGAATTCCTTGCGGTATTCGCCCTTGCGGCCAAGCACGACGGGGGCCAGCAAGTTGAGCCGCGTGCCCTCGGGCAGGGCGCTGAGCTTGTCGACCATCATCGAGACGGTCTGGCTTTCAATGGGTAGGCCCGTCGTCGGGGAGTAGGGAACGCCGACCCGCGCCCACAATAGCCGCATGTAGTCGTGGATTTCCGTCACCGTACCGACGGTGGAGCGCGGATTGCGGCTGGTGGTCTTCTGCTCAATGGAGATGGCTGGCGACAGACCCTCGATCAGGTCTACGTCCGGCTTGCTCATCAGCTCCAGGAACTGGCGCGCATAGGCCGACAGGCTCTCCACATACCGCCGCTGGCCCTCAGCATAGATGGTGTCGAAGGCCAGCGAGCTCTTGCCCGATCCCGACAATCCGGTGAGCACCACCAGTTCGCCGCGCGGAATGTCGACGTTGACGTTCTTGAGATTGTGCTCGCGGGCACCGCGCACGCGGATCTGGTTATGGAGGTCGGCCATGCTGTCCTGGAACGCAGAAACGCCTGCGAAAGGGAGCTCGCGCAGGGCCGCCTAATGTAGGTGACACGACTCACGGATAACATGGGAACGTAGAGCGAACAAACGAAGCGGTTGCGATCTACGGGGGTGTTGCTGACAGGACGGTGGCGTCAGGCTTTAGAACCGACGCTTGTAGGCTACCCGCGTGGGCGACAGTTTGAAGCCTTGGTCGTTGGTCCATTCCGGTTTGCCGCGAACGACGATGGCTGTAGCCAGATCTTGTTCGACCGACGGTGCAATGGACTGAGTCAGGACGGGTGGCCGGGCAACGGGGGTCCGGTGAGGTGTCGCCGACAGCGCTACGATTGTAATTGGAATGACGAGCAGGGCGATCACGAGCGGTCTCCGATATGCAACCGCTGTTCACTACGCGCTCAAAGCGATTTGGTTTCCTCAACCCCGCTCAATCCGCCAGGTGATGGGTCTTCATGACCTCGGCCGGGGTCGCGGTTTTGCTACGCCCAGCGCGCAAATCCGCCAGCCGTTGATCGGCCAATAGACGAAGACGGAATGTGGCGATCTTGGCGCAGGTCCGAAAGCCGCGCTCAGGCCAAGCGTTGTAGACTGGTCCGCCGGATGTCGGCCAGCCGAGTTACCCCGCACTGGCGCATGGCCTGGACTAGCTCCTCGTCGATCAGCCGCATCGCGGCCTCGACTCCCGACTGCCCGAAAGCACCCAAGCCCCAGATGTAAGGCCGCCCGATACCCACGGCTGTCGCGCCCAGGGCCAGGGCTTTGAACACGTCTGTGCCGCGCCGGATGCCGCCGTCGACAATCACCGGCACCTTGCCGCCGACCGCCGCGACCACTTCGGGCAGAGCATCCAGGGTTCCAATCAGGCTCTCCTCTGCCCGCCCGCCATGGTTGGAGACGATAATCCCGGCGCAGCCGCGCTTCAGCGCGATCTTTGCGTCCTCACCCGTCATGATCCCCTTCACCAGGACCGGCGCGCGCGTCACCTCGCGCAGGCGGCTGACATAGTCCCAGGTATAGGCGGATGATCCCAAGCCGGTTGCGCGGCTCATATCCAGACCCTGATACATCGGTCGGCGCAGATTCTGCGTCGCACGCATAGCCGGCGTGCCGTGACAGGCTTCGCAGTTGCGGGTGTCCTCGCGCGCCAGGGCAGCCATCGTCTCGCGCCGACCGCCGCCCGCCAACAGGTC
>JAYTWT010000606.1:0-1645 GCA_043743295.1 Alphaproteobacteria bacterium
CTGGAAGGAGCTGACCGAACAGGGCCACGTGATCGCCGGCTCGCCGGAGACCGTACGTCAGCGGATGGAAGACCTGATCAAGGGCCTAAACGTCGGCAACATCTTCTGCCTGATGCATGTCGGGAACATGCCGGCCGACAAGTGCATGTATTCCACCAAGCTGTTCGCGGAAAAGGTGATGCCCAAACTGCGCAACATGTTCCCCGACTGGGACGACGACAACCGCTTCTGGACCACGCCGCTGAAGGACCGGGTGACCTCGGGACGGCTACCGCTGCAGGCGCCGACCGCCGCCGAGCTAGCCAAGACCTACGCCGTGGAGGCCTGAGATGGAGCTCAAGACCGTCCAGACCCGCGATGTTCCGGTCCGTTACTTTATGGGTGGCCAGGGCCCGGCCCTGGTGTTCCTGCACGGGGCCGGAGGGGTCACCGCAGACGATCCCCTGCTGGCCGAGCTGGCCAAGACCCATACGGTCTATGCCCCGCTGGTGCCCGGCTATGGTGACAGCGAGGAAGCGCCCGAGATCCGCGACATGCTGGATTTCACCCTCCACACCTGGGATGTTGTCACCGCGCTGCGCCTCAAGGACCCAATCCTGGTCGGCCATTCGATGGGTGGGATGATCGCCGCCGAGATGGCCGCACTGCAGCCCAACGACGTCACCCGCCTGGCCCTGATCGCGTCGGCGGGACTGTGGGACGATGCGCACCCGATCGCCGACCTGTTCGCCACCCTGCCCTTCGAGATGCCGGCGCTGCTGTTCCACGATGCGGTGGCCGGCGCGGCCATGCTGACCGCCGGACGCAATGTTCAGGACCCCAACTTCCTGCAGACCTACCTGGTGACCAATGCGCGCCAACTGGGTATGGCCGGGCGCATCCTATTCCCGATCCCCGACCGGGGTCTCCGCCAACGGCTTTATCGGATCCGGGCCAAGACCGTGGTGATCTGGGGCGATTCCGACCGCCTGATCCCTCCGATCTATGCGCACGCCTTCAAGAAGGGCATCGCCGGCGCCGAGCTAGTCTCCCTGCCGGAATCTGGCCACATGGTCATCGTGGAACAGCCCGCGGCTGTCGCCGAAGCCATCGCAAGCCTGGGGTGACAGAACCAAATCGGGCCGTCAGTATTTTCAATCCCTAGGTCGAGGGAATCTGTGCTTGGCGCCATGACAAATGCTCAAGCCCGCCCCCCGGCTTCAGCCAGAACCATGATGATCGCGGTGAGGGCTGGCGGACAGTCGCGTTGCGGCCGCTTTTTGTTGGCATGATCCGCGGCGCCCGCCGTGTTGGGTTAAAGCCGGAGCAGTCCCGTGACACTCAGTCGAAGATCCCTTGCCATCGGCTTAGTTGGCGGCGCACTCACGAGCGGCGCTGTGGCGCAGACGCCGCCCGACACATCAGACATGGCGCTGGTCCGCCGCGCGGTGGCGTACCTTGAGGGTCTGACAGAGGCCACGGGCCGTTTCCTGCAAACCGATGCAAGGGGCAGGGTGAGCACAGGCGTGGTCTACCTGAAACGGCCCGGTAAGGCGCGGTTCGCCTACGACCCACCCTCCGGCCTATTGGTCGTGTCCGACGGCGGGGTCGTCTCGGTCCAGGACGCGCGGTTGCGAACATTCGATCAGTACCCGCTGGCCGCGAC
>JAYTWT010000607.1:0-1815 GCA_043743295.1 Alphaproteobacteria bacterium
AGACGCCCCGCGCGAGAGGCAAAGGTCGACCTTCTCCTGGCTCGAGGCCGCAGCGATGACGCGCGCGCCCATGGCGTTGCCGAGTTCGACTGCCGCCAAGCCCACGCCGCCGGCGGCGCCGAGCACCAGCAGGCTCTGGCCCGGCTGCAGGTTGGCGCGGTCCTTCAGCGCGTGCCAGCTGGTGCCATAGGTCATGATGAAGGCAGCCGCGTCATCGAAGGGCATGGAATCGGGGATCTTCACCAGGCGGTGCGCCTCCAGGGCCATCTCCTCGGCCATGCCGCCCCAACCGGTGTTGCCCAGAACCCGATCACCGGGCTTCACATTGGTGACCCCGTCACCCACCGACTTGACCACACCGGAGATTTCCGCGCCGGGCGAGAAGGGGCGCGCCGGCTTGAACTGATACTTGTCCTCGATGATCAGCACGTCGGGGAAGTTGACCCCCACCGCCTTGACCTCGACCACCGCCCAGCCCGGCTTGGCCACCGGCGAAGGCACGTCCTCCAGGACCAGCGTCTCCGGACCGCCGACGGCCTTGCTCAACAGCGCTTTCACAGATGTCTCTCCCGCGTCTTTTCGTTCCGTTGCCGCAAGCTAGAGCGTCGTCCGAAAAGTGGGAACCGGTTTTCGGATCGAACGACGCTCTAAACTTATGAATTGCGAGCACGATTCAGCTCTCAATCAATTCCGATTGAGAGCATCGTGCTCTAGCACCCCTCGAACAGATGTTTGAAGGGCCAAGCCGGCCAATCTCAGATCGTGCGTCTCAGATCGTGCGTCTCAGGGGGCGATCGTCGCCGCCGGGCAATGTGGTCGGGTCGACGCCGTTCAGGCGCCGGCGCAACACCGACAGGTCGTGGTAGATCGGCGACCGGGCGCGGTTGATGAACCCCAGCGGACGGTGCGCGGCCAGGGTGTGCCAGGGCGAGAAGGCCAGGTTCTCGGCGAGCGCGCTGGAAGGCGCCGCCGCCTGCGCCGGAATTTCGATGCGCGCCAGTCGCACGCGGCGCGCACCGGGCGTGGCGCTCCACCTGCGCGTCGGGTCCTCGATCGGCTGGAGGCTCGCATCGGTCTGCACGTCGACGCCAAAGTCGAACTCAAAGGCGCCTTCGGCCAGTTGCGCCACCAGCGCTGTCGAGAGGCCATCGGGCCCCGAAATGGGCGGCTGAACTGTCGAGACGCGGGGGGTTGCGACGTATTTCACCGCCGCGTCGCCGAGCGAATAGGGCACGGAACTGAAATAGGTCGAGGTCAGGGGCGAATTTGGCGTCTGCGAGGCGACGCCCTTGGCGCGCAGCAGCAGCGGCAAGTTGAACAACAGAACCCGTATCCAGGCGAATACCTTTGAAAGAATCGCGCCCCGCTCGATCAGCGCATGGCTGAGCAGGATGTAGGCCTGCGGATCACCGGTAAAGAACACTTCGCTGTCGATCAGCAGGAAATCGACGGCGCCCTCGTTGTCGACCAACTTTTCACCGGGAACACCCAGCACCTTAATCGCCATGCCGTGGACGTCGGCCTTGCGGTCATCGGCCTGACTGCTGTTGGAGAAGCGGATCAGGGCGTCATAGGCCCCGGGTGTTGCGAAAAGGCCGGCCCTGAGGTCTGTCGGAACATCGGCGTCGACAATGAACCTCGCCGTGACGCAGCCGTGATCCTTGCGGTGCTGGGCGCGCCCGGCATGGCCGGGGATGGTATCGGCGGAGGTCTTGTTGATGCGGACAAGGTCGTCGATCGCCTTGGCGTCGTTGCGGTCCGTCATGGCGTGCTCCGGTCACGCCCCTGTCGGCGGACCCGTTCATCTTGCCCCGA
>JAYTWT010000608.1:0-2392 GCA_043743295.1 Alphaproteobacteria bacterium
ACCAACGACAGGTACGAATAGTGTTCATGATAGATCGTATCAAACTGAACCTTTTCAATCAGGTTCAAAAGATGTGGGAATTCAAAGGTCAAAACCCCATCTGGCTTCAACACATGCTGGAATCCGCCGACGAAGGCGTTGAGGTCTGGTACGTGGGCCAAGACATTGTTGGCGGCCATCAGGTCGGCGCGGTCGCCGCGGGCCGCCAGCGCCTGACCTGTTTCAGCATTGAAGAACTCAACGTCGGTGCGCACGCCGATGGCGCGGGCAGCCTCCGCGGTATTCGCGGTGGGCTCGACGCCTAGCACCGGCACGCCCTTGGCCAGGAAGTGTTTCAGCAGGTAGCCGTCGTTGCTGGCCACCTCGACCACCAGCGAGTTGGGGCCTAGCCCGAACCTTGCGATCATCGCCTCGGCATAGAGCCGGGCATGCTCCACCCAGCCCGGCGAGAAGGACGAAAAATAGGCGTAGGTCGCGTCGAAGATCGCGTCGGCCGGGACCTCATGGTCGGCCTGGACCAGGAAGCAGGCGTCGCAGACCAGGGTGCGCAGCGGGTACACCGGCTCATTGCCAGCGGCCAGCTGCTCGGGAGTCAGATAGCTGTTGGCCAGCGGCTGCAGGCCAAGGTCCAGGAAGACACGGGATAAAGGCGAGCGGCAAAAGCGGCAGAGACTCATGATCGCCTCTCGTAGCCTTCGATCTGCTCCAGGCACAAGGCGCGCGCGTCTTCGCCCGCAGCTTGGCGGCGGTACCAGTCCATGGTCAGGGCCACCGCTTCGGATGCGGCGAGGCGGCTTTCGAAGCCGATAGTGCACTTGGCCAGTCCGGCGTCGATGGCCAAGGCCTGGGCTTCCAGGGACTTGGGGTCCGGCTCATGGCGCCACGGCAGACCGCCCAACGCCGCAACGCCAAGGCTGGCCAGTTCACCGACGCTGACCTGAGTCCCGCCGGGTTTGGGCCCGAAATTCAAGGCGCGCGGGGTTGCCGGATCGGTGGCCAGCGCCTCGATATGCGCGAAGTATCCCGCTAGGCAATCCAGCACGTGCTGCCAGGGCCGGGTCGCCTCCGGGTGGCGCAGGGTCACCGCTTCGCCGGCGCCGACCGCCCGGACGATATCGGCCACCAGCCGGTCGCGGGAGAAATCTCCGCCGCCGATCACGTTGCCGCCCCGCGCCGTAGCGACCGGCACCCCTTGGAAGTAGCTCTTGGCGAAGCTCTGGACGATGATCTCAGTCGCCGCTTTCGAAGCCGAATAGGGGTCCTTGCCGCCTAGGTGGTCGCCTTCAACGAAGGCCGCGCCGGTCTCATGATTGGCGTAGACCTTGTCTGACGTGACGACCAACACGGCCTGCAGCTGAGTTTGCGCCCGAAGCACCTGCAGCAGGTGTGCCGTGCCCATCACATTGGCCGAGAAGGTGGCGATGGGGTCTTCGATGGACGTTCGCACGATAGGCTGGGCGGCCATGTGCAGCACCAGGTCGAAGGTGCGACCGGTCAATGCCGTCTCAACGGCTACAGGATCGCGAAGATCAACGATCAGCGAGGTGAGCTGATGGCCGACCCCCGCCTGCCCGAACAGGTTGGGCCGGGTGTCGGGCGCAAGGGCCAGGCCGGTGACCTCCGCGCCCATCCGCGTTAGCCACAGCGCCGCCCAGGAGCCCTTGAACCCCGTGTGGCCGGTCAGCAGGACCCGCTTGCCAGCCCAGAAGGCAGAGTTCATCGGCGCCACGGCGCCTCGCCGGACGCCCACAGCGCCTCCAGCTGGTTCTTATCGCGCAGAGTGTCCATGGCACCCCAGAACCCGTCGTGACGGAAACTCATCAACTGCCCATCAGCGGCCAAGCCCTCCAGCGGCTCGCGCTCCCAGATCGTGGCGTCATCCGCAATCCGGCTGACGACCGAGGGGTTCAGCACGAAGAACCCGCCGTTGATCAGGCCGTTGTCGCCGGGCGGCTTTTCGATGAAGCGTTGAACCTGCCCACCCTCGATCTCCAGCGCGCCATAGCGACCGGGCGGGGTGACGGCGGTGAGCGTCGCGGCCTTGCCGTGCGCTTTGTGGAAGGCCGCCAGCTTGCCGATATCCAGATCCGCCACGCCATCGCCATAGGTCAGAAAGAACGGCTCGACGGCATCGAGGTAGGGTGCCACACGCTTCAGCCGCCCGCCGGTCATGGTGTCCGCGCCGGTCTCGACCAGGGTCACCCGCCAGGGCTCGTGGTGGGTCGCATGATACTCAATAGACCCTTTAGCCAGATCGACGGTCAGGTCGGCGTTGTGCAGCACATAGTTGGCAAAATACTCCTTGATCACATAGCCGCGGTAACCCAGGCAGACGATGAAGTCGTTGAAGCCGTAGTGCGAATACAGCTTCATGATGTGCCAAAGGATCGGC
>JAYTWT010000609.1:0-1814 GCA_043743295.1 Alphaproteobacteria bacterium
GGGCGTCGGGTTCGGTGTTGGAGTCACGATCCTGGTGTTTTTGGTCTTGGCCGCGATCAGCCTTTGGCGGCTACGCAACGCGATCACCCGCGCCTAGAAGGCGTGCAATGACCCCGTTGCTATCATGACGACGGCCACAAGCATCCCCACCGCAAATATTAGACTGCGCATCCTGCGCTCCCCGTTTCCTCGTGGATGGTACGCAGCAAATCGTGCGCCAGATGCGCAACCCTGCCTCTATTTCACTACGTTCTGGGTGAGTGCAGTTGCGAGCATGGTAAACAAGAACGGTTACCAAGCCAGAAAAATGGACCCCCAGCGTTAACGATTTAAGGGGTAAAGCAAAGGATATAATCTAACTATAACAATACCATAGTGCCATTTTAGGAATGGAAAGCCTTGGGCCTGCGCGGCTTAGGTTAATGCTGCAATGCAACAAAGACTTGCCAGTATGACCCGGAACGTTCATACAGCCTTCACCATTTGCCGTCGCCTGCCCCCCATCGGAACTCGGGTCAGGCCTGCCGGCGAGCGCTACCAGCAAGAGCAGGGGCGTTCGCGGCGACAAAAGTTGGGGGGCAAGTTCGCCCTCGCTGATGAGGACCGTCCCGTTTTGATATATGGAACGCAAGCGCGCGCCGAGAGGCGTGCGCTGTTGAGCGCCACGATGAAGGGCATGGGCTTGGGCCTGGCTCTGGGCGTTACATTTCTTGCCGCCGGCATGTCTGGCCACGTCGCCGACCGGGCGCATGCTGAGCGCATGGCTGAAGCGGCGACGCGCGGCTATGCTGGATCCTACCTGGAAGCTCAGGGGCAGGGCCTGCGTATTGGCCTAGAGCGTTACGGGTTTCGGGCAGGTTCGGATGCGGAGACGATTGCGACTCGCTTCGCCAATGATCGCGGTGCCGCCAAGGCGCGCCGCCGGGCCGATCTCGAGTGCATGACCGAGGTCGTCTACTACGAGGCCCGTGGCGAGAGCGCGCGCGGCCAGGCCGCTGTCGCCCAGGTGGTGATGAACAGGGTCGGCCACCCGGCCTATCCCAAGTCGGTGTGCGGCGTGGTGTTCCAGGGGGCCGGGCGATCCGGCTGCCAGTTCAGCTTCACCTGTGATGGGTCGATGCGTCAGTCGCGCGAAGTGTTAGCCTGGGACCGGGCGCGTGGCATCGCCCAGCGCGCTCTCAAGGGCGCAATCATCGCCGATATCGGACGCGCCACCCATTTCCACACCACAGCCGTCTCGCCGTTCTGGGCACCGTCCATGCTGCGGGTGACGCAGGTTGGCGCGCATGTGTTCTATAAACTCTCGCCAGCGCGCCAGCGAATGATGGCCGGCGCGGCGGAGGGTCGGGTTGTGCTGGTCTCCACCCCTGCTGTTCAGGCGCCGGATATCCGTCTGTCTTCGACCAGCATGGACAAGGCGATCGAGGCTTCGCTTCAGAGCGAACCCAAGCCGCCGTCGCACACGACATCGAAGGTCTCGGAGGTCGTCGCTTTGAGCCCACAAGCGACAGGCCTCGCCTCGACGTCCTGATCGTCTTAGACATCTGCGTCACCGCCGACCGGAGCCGCCGTGATGTCTGACGATCCCCGTGATCGCCTCGCCAACAGCCTGCTGAACTGCAGCTATGCAGAGCTCAATCCGATCCAGCGCAGCGTAATCGACCTGATCGCCACGGAGGCACCGACGTCGCTGCACCCCAAGCTACGGACGGACGAACGCACCACTGGCCAGCGGCTGGCCGACAAGGTCGCGGAGATCGGTGGGTCCTGGGCGTTCATCGCTGGCTTCGGGATCGTCCTGGTGGTCTGGATGG
>JAYTWT010000610.1:0-2294 GCA_043743295.1 Alphaproteobacteria bacterium
CCCGGCCTCGGGATCGCGCTCACGAAGCCCTTGGCCTCAAGGCGCGCCATACGCAGCGGTGCGGGCGCGATCGTGGCGACCGCGCTGGCGCTGGCCACGGCGGAAATACCGGCCATAAGGGCCAACTTGACGACGGAAAACACCCGGGATCACCCATTGAAGCAGCCATTCGGCCTGTCTTGCGAGGGTGGAGCCTAAGCAAGTTAGGTGAGAATCTGGTGAAGCAGCACGGTTTCTGAAGGGTGAACTCAGAACATCGCCAGCTTCTCGGGCCGGATCAGCCTGCGGCGGTTTGGCAGGTCGCCGAGAATGGTATCGCGCTCGATGTCGGTGAACCTACCCCAGGCGGCGACCTCGCTCAGCTTACGATAGCAACCCATGCAGAGGCCGCTCTCGCCATCGACGATGCAAACCTTGATGCAGGGCGTCTTGATCGCGGCGGGCGAGCCGGGTGGTGGATCGGTGGGGGAGCTCATGCGTCTGTTTTGGCCCAAGTGACGGCTTTGTTACAAGTCGAATGTCGTTCATGTAACGTCGGCGTAGTATGACTTAAAATTAATGCACAAATACTGATTATTACCCCTTCTTCATTTGAAGATACCGTTCTTGACAGGCAACGTCTCCCCAGTTTTTAGGGAGCCGTCAGATGAAACTCGCCGCCATCGCACTGGTTGTCGCTACGCTTGGGGCCGGATCGGCGCTGGCTTCGGTGACCGATGCTGATTTCCTCAGGGCTAACCGTTGCCGGGGCCTGGCCGCCAGCCTGAACGGGGTGGTGAACACAGCTACACTTGACGCGTTCGTCAAAGCCGAACGCGGAACCCGGGCACCTTACGTATCGGACCGTGCCCAAACCGAGTTCGAACGCGCCCGCCGTGAGGCCAAGCGGGACTCTAACAAGGATCGCCTGATCGCCGAGCTTTCCGGCCCTTGCCTCGCGTATGCGGGCGCAAAGCGCGACGCCTCAAAGCCATAGAACCCAAGCCCAACTCGGCACTTGCCAACGCGCCGGTCCGCCGGCGCGTTTTCTTTGAGCGGGAAGGGGTGGCGTTGGGGGTATTTTCAACCCTAAGCTTTGAGCCTGTGAGACTTGGGGGTGGGCGATGCTGGCATTGGTCCTGGCGATGATGCTGCAGGGGGCGGCACCTGATGCCCCGAAACCCTCGGTCATCACCAACCCAGATTGGGCGCTTAAGCCTACGGCCGACGATATCGCTCGTCTTTATCCTGTCGCGGCCATGCGCGGTTCAATCGAAGGCCGCGCGACAATCGATTGCCGGATCAACGCCGTGGGCAAGTTGGTAGATTGTAGCGTGACTGCGGAAGAGCCGAAGGGCATTGGCTTTGGCGATGCGGCCCTGGCCATGGCGTCTCGGTTTCAAATGCGCCCGATGACAAGAGATGGCGTTCCGGTCGATGGCGGCAACGTGCGGATTCCCATCCGCTTTGTGCTGCCGAAGGAACCTGAGCCCGCCAAGCCGACTGACGTTGCGAATCCGAACGGGGCACCACCGACAAACACGTCGGAATCGATCCGCTACTACCCGGAAGCCGCACAGAAAGCCGGACAAGAGGGCAGGGTAACAATCCAATGCATCGTGACTCGGACGGGAACCCTATCCGACTGCAGCGTACTGTCCGAGGCGCCACCGGGGCTCGGGTTTGGAGAGGCTGCGCTCAAAATGGCCCCACAGTTCAAGATGAGACCGCAGACCAAGAATGGCACGCCCGTTGAGGGCGGCGTTGTGAAAATCCCTCTGCGTTTTCGCCTTCCCCGCTGAAACCCGCGCATTCCGCTCACGTAAGGGTAATCTTTCCACCTGCCAGCCGCACGCGTATATGTCCGCCACAATACGCCGTAAGCCAACCTGTGGAGCACCGCTGATGAACCTCGACTTCACCCCTGACGAGAACGCCTTCCGCGAGGAGGTTCGCACCTTTATCCGCGACAACTATCCCGCCGATCTGCGCGCCGCGCAGGACGAGGGCCGATCACTGAGCAAGGACGAGTATCTGTCCTGGCACAAGGTGCTGGCCAAGAAGGGCTGGCTGGCGCCGTCGTGGCCGAAGGAATGGGGGGGCACCGACTGGACCCCTACCCAGAAGTACATCTGGTCGGAAGAGAGCGCACGGGCCGATTGTCAGGGCATTCTGCCGTTCGGCGTGTCGATGCTGGCCCCGGTTGTCTACACGTTCGGCACCGAAGAACAGAAGCAGCGCTTCCTGCCGGACATCTACAACGGCAAGGTTTGGTGGTGTCAGGGCTATTCCGAGCCGGGTGCCGGGTCGGACCT
>JAYTWT010000611.1:0-4458 GCA_043743295.1 Alphaproteobacteria bacterium
AGGCTGGAGTCCGGCACGTGGTTGGAGATCACGTGGTGCAGCACCCGCCGGTCGCCCGGCTTCATGGCGATGGCGCTCAGCCAAGTGTTTTCCTTGAAGGGATTGTCCACCCGCATGAACTGGTACTGGACGAGCCCAGTCGCCGGTACCTTGAAGGCTGGCAGGTCTACGACCACGTCCGGCTTGCCCAACGCCTCAGGCCAGGCTGAGGCCACGCGGCCCACATTCACCAGTAGCGGATCAGCGCCCTCCCCGCGCGGCGCGCCCGCCTCGATCCAATGAACAATTAGCTTGGTCTCGGCGGCCGTCAGGCCCTGATCGTTCTTGAAGGCGCCGATATGCGGATCGGCGAAATAGGGCGGCATGCGCCGGGTGCGGATCGTCTCGCGGATCATCGGCGAGAAGCCCTTGATCACCTCATAGCTGTCCATGGCGAAGGGGCCGATCCCGCCGGCCAGATGGCAGGTTACGCATTTGGCCTGCAGAACTGGGGCGATGTCTTTGGCGTAGGATATCTTGGCAAACTCGGCGGCCCGTGCCCGCTCGGGGAAACTCAGCGTCCTGCCTTCGGTCATCTCGACGCGGACGGTGCCGCTGGCCTTTCCGGCAAGAACTGCGTCAAGCGTCGTCGCCGCCGTGGGTAGGGGCCCGCGATAGGCCACGGTCCAAGTTTTGGGATCGATCACGAAGACCTCCCCTTCCCGCTTGGTGCCCAACTGTTCACCCACAAGCTGCTGCTCGTCCATCAGGATCGGCAGGGTCAGGCCCTCTTTCGCCGCAGCGCTCGCCGCAGCATCCCGCGTGTCGGCCAGGTTGGAATCCAGCAGGTAGAACAGCACCCCTCGGCCCTGATACTGCGCAGCCAGCTTCTGAAGCTCCGCTGAGCCGGTCCGCGACAACGCCGAGCCATTCTCGCGCGTCATCAAGACAATCGCCGGCGCATAGCCGAAGTAGTAGAGTTGGTGCGCCAACCGCGTGTGATCGGTCAGTTGGAAGTCATCCACGCGCTGAGGGGCAATATCGGCCGCGTGCAGGCCTGAGGTTTGGCCCAATCCCAGAGCGAGCATCGTCGCCACAGCCAGCGCTCCGGCCTTCAGTTTCGACATAGCAATGTGCTCCCCCAAGCAGTCTGGACCCTGACCTATCATCGTTTTCATGCGCCATTGTTGCAACGTCGGCTTGCGGGCGACGGGGCGTGAGGCTCAAACTACCGCCGAGCCGGACGCCAACGATCCGGCCTTGGGGGAACGACATGGCTGCCATCACGCGACGGACTTTCGGGGCGCTGGGCTTTGCGGGCATCGCCGCCCAGGCTCACGCAAAGGCACCGGCTGTCGTATCCGCATGGCCGGACGCCACGGAGACGGCGGCGATGATTAGAGACGGCAAGCTCTCGGCGCTTGAGGCGGCGAAGACAGCGGTCGAGCGGGCCCAACGCCTGCAGCCGAAGCTCAACTTCATGGTCGCCTCAGACTTTGATCGTGCTCTGGAGCGAGGCGAGGTCGCCGCGATGAAGGGCCCTTTCGCGGGCGTACCGTTCCTGATCAAAGACTTGAACGACTACAAGGGCCTGCCTAGCCGTTCCGGTTCGCGCGCCATGTTGGGTATGCCGCCAGCCACCCATCAGAACCTGCTCGCCGACGCCTACGATGCAGCGGGCGTGAATGTGATCGGCAAGTCATCAACGCCGGAGTTCGGATTCCTGCCGACCACGGAGCCGGTTGGCTTCGGCCCGACCCGAAACCCCTGGGACACCTCGCGCTCGTCCGGCGGATCGTCAGGCGGCTCGGCGGCGGCCACAGCGGCGGGCGTCGTACCCTTCGCCCACGCCAACGACGGCGGCGGCTCGATCCGCATCCCGGCCTCCTGCTGCGGCCTGTTCGGTCTGAAGCCTTCACGCGGTCGCATGGTCGGTACGCGCAGCGAGACCAGCGTCACCCAGATCGCCGTCGAACATGTCGTGACCCGCAGCGTCCGCGACTCCGCCGCCATGTTCGCGCTCACCGAGGATGCGGGCCCCGGATCGCAATATCCGCCGGTCGGTCTGGTCACCGATCCGCTGAAGCGTCGCTTGCGCGTGGGGCTGCTGATGAACGGCAGCGCGGGTCACGCGCCCTCGCCCGAGGTGCAGGCCGCCACGGAAAGCGCAGTCAGGCTGATGGAGAGCCTGGGCCATCGCGTTGTCCCGGCAAAGTGGCCGGTCAGTGCAAATTTCATCAACGACTTCCTGCTGCTCTGGGCTGCAGGTGCCGCCGACCTTGCCGGATCCCTGACCAAGGTGTTCGGCCATCCACCGGGGCGCGACATGCTGGAGGACTTTACCCTGGGCATGGCTGAGATGTCCGCCAAGGCCCCTAAGGATGCCTTACCCAGGGCTATCCAGAACCTTCAGGCCAATGCGCTCGCCTACGACCGTTGGTTTACCGATTACCGCTTCGACGTGATGATGTCGCCAGTGCTGCAGACCACCGCACCGCTCCTGGGTTTCGTTGGCCCGCAGGTGCCCTTCGACACCCTGATCCAGCGCCTGATCGAATACGTCGGCTACACGCCCCTGCACAACATCACCGGAGCCCCAGCGATGAGCGTGCCCCTGAATTGGACGCCCAGTGGCTTGCCCGTCGGCACCCAGTTCGCCGCGCGTGCGGGTCAGGAGGGGTTGTTGTTTCAGTTGGCCTACCAGCTAGAGGCCGCCCAACCTTGGGCCGGTCGCGCGCCAGGGGTGCGGGTGTGAGTTTACGCGCCACTTAGAATGTAGTAACGTTGCTACATGTCTAGAGTCTTCACCAGTCGCGAATTCAACCAGGATATCGCACTTGCCAAGCGCGAGGCCCAGCGGGGCCCCGTGACGATCACAAGTCGTGGTCGGCGGTCCCATGTGCTGCTTTCGGCTGAAGAATATGATGCCCTTGCCTCGCCAAAGCGGTCGCTCGGCGATCTGCTTGCAATGAAGGGCGGAGACGATATCGAATTCGAACCCCCGCGTCTCAACCTCGTCTTGAGACCGGTCGACCTCGACGATTGATGTTTCTCCTGGATACGAACGTTGTCTCTGAGCTCCGCAAGGCGTCCCTCGGTCGCGCGGATCCGAACGTGGTCAGTTGGGCCGCGCACGCCCCGCTCCCAAGTCTCTTTATATCCGTGATGACGATCCTCGAGCTCGAAAGCGGGGTTCTGCAAATGGAGCGACGGAATCCACGGCAAGGTGCGCGTCTTCGATCCTGGCTCGAGAATGAAGTTTTTGGGACATTCGAAGGCCGGATTCTGCCCTTCGATGTGCGCATTTCGCGCCAGTGCGCCGCCCTCAGCGGCCCCAATCGCCGACCCGTCCTGGACTCCGCCATCGCCGCGACGGCTATGGTCCACCGACTGACGGTCGTGACGCGCAATGTCCGGGATTTCGACTCGAAACGCCTACCCGTGTTGAATCCCTGGGAACCGCAGACCTAAGCCGCCAACCCCTGCAGCCGGGCCGCAATTTCGCGCACCTTTTCCGGACCACCCAGCAGTTGCCGGTTCTGCCCGATCCGCTTGAACCAATAGTGCTGGCCCAGCAAGTCGGTCATGCCGATGCCGCCGTGTACTTCCGTTGCCGTGCGGGCAATGAAACGCCCGATTTCTGACAAGTGGGCTTTGGCGTGCGCGGCCATCAGCGGTGCCTCTTCGGGCACATTGTCAAACGCATAGGCCGCGTACCAAACTAGGGCGCGGGCGGGCTCCAGCTCAGCGGCCATCTCGGCACAAAGGTGCTTGACCGCCTGGAACGAGCCGATGGTCCGCCCGAACTGTTTGCGTTCCTTGGCATAGGCCACGGCGGCATCCAGCATCGCCTGAGCCGCGCCAAGCGTGTCCGCCGCCAGCATCACCCAGGCTGCGTCGCGCAGCCTGCCTAGCGTTTGGTTCGAGGCCAGAGCCTCGGCGGGTGTGCCTTCGAACGTCACCTCCGAGAGGCGCCGCGTCGCATCGATCCCGGCCATGGGTTCAAGCAATTGCGCGCCCCGCACCAGATGCAGGCCACCCGTTCGGTCAGCGACGATCAGGATGTCGGCACCAACCGCGTCCAAGGCAAACAGCGACTTGCCCGTCAGCCCACGGCCATCGAACGTGACCCCGGCCCCGTCACGCGCACCAGCCACCGCCTCCGAGATCGCCACACCCGCCGTCGCCTCGCCCGACGCCAATTTGGGCAACCAATAGGCCTGCTGCTCAACCGTTCCCGCCAACTTCAGGGCCAGCGGTGCCAACACCGTTGAACTCAGGAAAGGCGTCGGCGCAACGACGCGACCCAAAGCCTCCGCCGCCAGCATGGCCTCAACCAGGCCCAAGCCCAGCCCGCCGTGGTCCTCAGCGATCATCAGCCCCGGCAGCCCTAAGTCCGCCAACCCCGCCCAGATATCCGGCGCGGTCTGTTCGCCGCCGTCTGCGAACCGCCGCACCCGCGCCAGCGGCGACAGATCG
>JAYTWT010000612.1:0-4021 GCA_043743295.1 Alphaproteobacteria bacterium
TCGGCGCCGGGTCGGCGGGCTGTGTGCTAGCCAACCGGTTGAGCGAGGACGCGGACAAGCGCGTGCTGCTGATCGAGGCGGGCGGCAAAGATAAGTCGCTGATGATCAGGATGCCGGCCGGGGTCGGCGGTTTGATCGGTAAGCAGGGGCCGCACAACTGGGGTTTCTGGACAGAAGGCGAGCCGAACCTCAATGATCGTAAGCTGTGGTGGCCGAGGGGCAAGGGCTGGGGCGGATCGTCGTCGATCAACGGCATGATCTACATCCGTGGCCACGCGCGGGACTATGACCAGTGGCGCCAGATGGGCCTCAGCGGCTGGAGTTATGCTGAGGTGTTGCCGTACTTCAAGCGCTCAGAAGCGCTGGAGGGTGGCGGCGATGCCTGGCATGGTGGGGAGGGGCCGCTGAAGGTCTCTAAGGCCGCTTCACCCAACCCGATCTATAGTGCCACTGTAGCGGCCGGGGGGCAGGCGGGCTTCCCGCTGACCAAGGATTTCAACGGCTATCAGCAGGAAGGCTGGGGGCCGTACCAACTGACCATCCATGACGGCGAGCGGTGGAGCGCAGCGCGGGGGTATCTGCACCCCGTGCTAGAGCGACCGAACCTGACCTGCCTGACTGACACCCGCACGACACGGATCGTGGTGGAGAACGGTCGCGCGACCGGGGTCGAGGTGATCGAGGCGGGCAAGCCCTCGAGGATCATCCACGCCGACGCGGAGGTGCTGTTGGCGGCGGGCGCGGTGCAGTCGCCGCACATTCTCATGCTGTCGGGAATCGGGGATGGGGCCGAGCTGTCGGCGCATGGCATTGCGGTGGTGCATGAGCTGAAGGGCGTTGGGGCTAATCTGCAGGACCACCTGGACGTCTGCATGAACTTCGAATGCCCGCTGCCGATCACCATCTATTCGCGGCGCAAGGGCCTGAAGACCCTGTTCATCGGCCTGGACTATCTGCTGCGCAAGAAGGGCCTGGGGCGTGAAAACGCGCTGGAGTCGGGCGCGTTCCTGCGCTCGCGGCCTGACCTGGATCGGCCCGACCTGCAGATCCACACCGTGCTGGCGATGATGCAGGATCACGGCAAGACCGCGATTTCCAAGGACGGCTTTACCTTCCACGTCTGTCAGTTGCGACCGGAGAGCCGGGGAAAGGTGGGACTGAAGAGCGCCAATCCCCTGGATGATCCGACGATCAGCGCCAACTATCTGTCGACCGAGGAAGATCGGCGGGCGCTGCGCCAGGGGGTCAAGATGATGCGCGAGGTCGCCAAGCAGGCGGCGCTGAAACCCTATGTCTCCGCGGAGTATGCGCCCGGCCCGGACGTGCAGACCGATGAGGAACTGGACGCCTGGATCCGCCGCACGGCGGAGACGATCTATCACCCGGTCGGCACCTGCCGGATGGGGGTAGCGGGGGACCCGATGGCGGTGGTCGATGCGGACTGTCGGGTGATGGGCCTCACCGGTCTGCGGGTTGTGGATGCCTCGGTCATGCCGAATTTGGTGGGCGGCAATACCAATGCGCCGACGATCATGATCGCCGAGAAGATTTCCGACGCGATCCGGGGCCGCGCCTTCCTAGCCGCTGACGATGCGCCGGTTTACGAGGACGGAGCTATGGCGGCTTAAGGGGTGCCGTTGGCGCTGCGCGAGTGGATGTGGGGTCCGTTCGCGTAGCCATGGCGGTGGTCGGCGCAACGGTAGGTGACCGCGCAATCGAGGTCAGTAGGTTGGCGGCATCGAAGCCTTCCACCCAGAAAGACCTGACATGAAAGCTCACCTGATATCCTTACCGTTGTTGATCGCCGGTGCCCTGATGATCGGCGCAGTGGCCGAGCCGGTTCGCGCCGCCGATGCCCAGGCGACGACCCTGACCGTGACCTTCGCCGGCGTGAAGACCGCCACCGGGGCCGTCATGATGTCGCTTATGGCAAGCCCCGAGGCGTATGACGGCACGGCCGCTGGCGCAGGTCAGGCGATGATCCCGGTCGCAGGTACATCAGTCAGCTATACGTTTACCGGCCTGACACCCGGCCGCTATGCGATCAAGGCGTTCCATGACGTCAACGGCGACGGCAAGATGGGCGCGAACCCGTTCGGCATTCCGATTGAGCCCTATGCGTTCTCGAACAACGCAGTGGGTGGCATGGGCCCCGCCAAATGGGAGGCCGCTAACTTTGAGGTGAAGGCCGGTGCCAACACCCACACCATCACCATCGATTGATCGGACCCGGCCCATGAACAGGCGCGAACTTCTGACCACACTGTCCGGCGCAGCGGCGGTTGCGGTACTGACCCCCGAACTGGCCCAGGCCGCCGCCCAACTCGGCAAGGGCGCGGCGGCGGGCGTGAACTGGCAGGTAGCCTTCGCCGATTTGGAGGCGGACCTACCACGCCAGTCGATGACGTTGATCCACGGCCGCGCCCCGGCTGGCCTTGCGGGCAGCCTCTATCGCAACGGACCCGGTAAGTTCCACCGTCCCGGTGGATCGGTCGAACACTGGTTTGACGGTGACGGCCTGATGCGGGCGTTCCGTATCAACGACGGCGCAGCGACCCTGGAAGCCCGGTTCATCGAGACGCCCAAGCGCGAAACCGACACCCAGGCCAATGCGGTGGTCACGCCTGGCTTTGGGACAGCGGCCAAGCCCGGCGCGCGGATCCGGCACAATGATGACGTGAACCCCGGCAACATCTCGGTGATCCCGATCGCGGGCGAACTGTGGGCGCTATGGGAGGCCGGATCGCCGATTGCGATGGATCCGAAGGATCTGTCCACCAAGGGCGTGAAAACCCTGCGAGACGATCTGGCGCACGTTCCGTTTCTGGCGCATCCCCGACACGAGCCGGGCGGCGACACTTGGAACCTTGGTCTGGCGGGGCTGAAGTCTGTCGTCTGGCGGCTGGGTCCCGACGGCGGGTTGAAGTCGGCCGACATCATTGACCTGCCGACGGCCAGCTATGTCCACGATTTCACGGCGACGCAGACGAAGCTGATCATCGTGCTGCAGCCCTGGGTGCAGGAGCGCAATACCTTGCCCTATGTGGACAGCTTTGCCTGGAAGCCGCAGCTGGGGACCAAGGTGCTGGTCCTCGACAAGGCCGACCTGACCAAACGCCGTGTCTATGAGCTGCCCGCCTTCTTCGCCTTCCACTTTGGTTCGGCGTGGGAAGAGACCGACGGGACGCTGCGGTTTGACGGGTGCTTCGACCGGGACGCCGAATTCGCCACCAACAATGGTCGCCAACTGATGACCGGCCATTGGACCCCGCAGCCCTCGCCGATCCTGACGATGGTGGCGCTGCGGCCCAACGGTCGCGCGGACCTGGAATCGACAGGCATCGCGGCGGAGTTCCCGCGCACGGACGGACGGGTGGCCGGCAAGCCGCGGCGTTACACGATCCATGCGGCGAGCGGGGGGAAGACGACACCGCTGTTCCACGGGCTGGCGACTCACGACTGGAAGACCGGAAAGTCTGACGCCTTTGCTTTCGGGACCGAACATCTGGTCGAAGAGGCGGTGTTCGTCTGGCGGCCTGGCGGCTCTGATGAGTTGGACGGCTGGCTGGTGGCACCGTCGGTGAACACCAAGGCCAAGGCGACGGAGTTGCATGTGTTTGATGCGCGGCGTGTGGCGGCTGGGCCACTCTGCAGCTGGAGGGCGAATGCGGTGTTGCCGGTGAGCCTGCACGGGGCGTTCGTTAAGGCGTAGGCTAGCCCCGCCCGCTCACTTGGCTGGCGTCACCACCAGCTTGTAGGCCGCGTCTGGCTTGAACCAGGTCTGGGCGGCTTGCCGGACGTCGGCGGCGGTGACGCGCTCGGTGCCGGGGATCAGCTGGCGGACCGCGTCTAAGCGGCGGGGGTCGGTCTGGGCACCGGAGAGTTCGCCGAGCCAATAGCCGTTGGTTTGCTGGACCTTCAGAAGGGCTTCGACGCGGGGCTTTTTGGCGCGGGCCAGTTCGTCTGGCGTCACGTCTTTTGCGGTAAGGTCAGCGGCGATCTTCTGGGTGTCGGTGAAGAA
>JAYTWT010000613.1:0-6512 GCA_043743295.1 Alphaproteobacteria bacterium
CCTGGAAAACGGGACGTTTCGAGGCTGTCATGACATCGGCGATATCCGCTGCGACGGCCGCCGCTGTGGGTCCTGCGCCGGCACCCGGGCCTTGAACAAAGATACGGCCCGTGCGCGCACCCTCGATGAACAAGGCGTTCAAGGCCCCGCCCGCCTGGGCCAGGGGGTGATCCAGCGGCGCCAGTGACGGGTGGACCCGCACCAAGACGCCTTCCTCGGACCGTTCTGCCGAGGCCACCAGCTTGATCCGATAACCCATGTCCCGCGCCATACGGATATCCAGCAGCTCGACGCTATCGATGCCTTCGATCTCGGCGGCGGCATAATTCGGCGCACAGCCGAAGGCTAGGGCAGCCAGGATCGTAATCTTATGAGCCGCGTCGAACCCGCCGACGTCGGTCGTCGGATCGGCCTCGGCGTAGCCCAGCCGCTGCGCCTCGGCCAACACGTCGGCAAAAGACCGGCCCGTCGCCTCCATCTCCGTCAGTATGTAGTTGCAGGTGCCGTTGAGGATGCCCGCGATAGACTTGATCTCGTCGCCGACCAGCGCCTCGCGGACCATCTTAACCGCCGGAACGCCGCCCATGACCCCGGCCTCGAACAGCAAGGGCACGCCTTGCGCCTCGGCAAGGGCCGCCAGCTCTGCACCGTGCTCAGCGATCAGCGCCTTGTTGGCCGTCACCACGGGCTTGCCAGCCTTCAGTGCCGCCTCGACCGCCGCCTTGGCCGGTCCATCCGAGCCGCCGATCAATTCTACGAACAGGTCGATGTCCGACGATTTTGCCAGCTCCACCGGGTCATCGAACCAGGCCAGTTGCGAGATATCGAACGGCCTCTGTCGCGACCTGGATCGCGCCGAAACGCCGGTCACAACCGCCCGACCGCCGGCCGGCGCAAAGTCAGGCCGGTCCGACAGAAATTGCAGGAGGCCCGCGCCGACGGTGCCCAGCCCCGCAACCCCAATGCGCCAGGTTACCTGACCACTCATGCGCCTGCGCTCCTCGGGAGTTTCGGCGAGATGTCCCGCCCAAACGGCCTTGCCGCGCCGAAGCCTTGACGAAGGCGGGTCATTGGGCGGCCAGGGCGTTGTGCGACCGCGCCAGGATGTCGTCGGCGTTGGACAGGAATTTCTTCACGTTGCGCGCCGCCTGGCGGATACGGTGTTCGTTCTCAACCAGACCTACCCGCACATATCCCTCACCATACTCACCAAACCCGACGCCGGGGGCCACAGCCACTCCAGCCTCTTCGATCAGCAGTTTCGAGAACAGCAACGATCCAGCCTCTTTGAATTGCTCGGGCACCGGTGCCCACGCGAACATTGAAGCCGACGGCGCGGGGATGTCCCACCCCGCCCGCTTCATCGTCTCGACCAGCACGTCGCGGCGGCTCTTGTAGATCGCGCGGATCTCATCGACGCAGTCTTGCGGACCGTTCAGCGCCGCCGCCGCCGCCACCTGGATCGGCGTGTAAGCGCCGTAATCGAGGTAGGATTTCACCCGCGCCAGGGCCGAACAGATGCGTGCGTTACCCACCACCATGCCGACCCGCCACCCGGCCATAGCATAAGTTTTTGACAGAGAATTGACCTCGACCGCGATGTCCTTGGCGCCTTCGATCTGCAAGACCGACGGCGGCGGATTGTCATCGAAATAGATCTCCGAATAGGCGATGTCGGAGATCACCAGCATGTCGTGCTTGCGCGCCAGTTGGATGGCATCGCGGTAGAAGTCCAAATCCACGCACTGCGCGGTCGGGTTGGATGGATAGCTAAGGATCAGCACCGTCGGCGGGGGTGCCGAATGCTTCACCGCCCGGCTGACCCCGGCCAAATACTCTTCCGGCGACAAGGCCGGCACATGGCGGATGACCCCGCCGGCCATGATGAAGCCATAGGCATGGATCGGATAGGCCGGATTCGGACAAATGATGACGTCGCCGGGCGCGGTCAACGCCTGCGCCAAATTGGCGAAACCTTCTTTGGACCCCAGGGTCGCGATCACCTCGGTGTCGGGGTCGAGTTTCACCCCGAAGCGCCGATCATAATAACTCGCCATCGCCCGGCGAAGGCCGACGATACCCTTGGAGGCGGAATAGCGGCCCGCCTTGGGATCGCGCGCCGTCTCGATCAGCTTGTCGACAATGTGTTTTGGCGTCGGCATATCGGGATTGCCCATGCCGAAGTCGATGATGTCAGTGCCGTCCGCACGCAGACGTGCCTTGATACGGTTCACCTCCTCCAAAACGTAGGGAGGAAGTCGTCGGATGCGATGAAAATCAGGTGTCATGGATAGAGCTCTTTCGCCGCGAGGCCTTATAGCGGCTGTCTGCGAGCTGATGTCAGGCTTTCGATAGACTCCAGACCGGAATCCGCCAAGCCGGCTTTCAGGTTATTTACGCCTCCGGGCGCCGCTGAGTCAGCGCGGCGGAGGCGGCGTAGCTCGGTCCCGCAAGGCCTTAGCATAGGCTTCGGCATCACCGGGTTTGGGCGGCTCGATCTGCGGACCGGCATCGCGACGGCCCTTCTCAGCGAACGCTTCCGTGCCCTGCAGCGTCCAGGTCTGCGGTTCGGTAGCCGCCCTTACGGCCTCACCGGCGGCTGTGACGCTCTGCGCCTCCCGTCCATAGCGCGCTGCGGAACGAAGGTCCTTTGGAGGACTGGGAATGCTCGTGAAATCCGGCAACTTGACGTCCTGGCGGGACATCCGCGCCACTTCGGCAGCAACCGGAGACGCAGGATCAATAGCCGTGTCGGCGAAGGGGCTGTTCATGCATCCTGACAGCAGCGCTCCGCTGCCTGTCGCTACGATTAGCGAAAGGCGTAGGCTTCGAATCGGAAAAAGCGGGCACAGGGCGTTCATTTCCGGCAAGGTCATATGCGATGATCGTCAACGGCGAAAGAGCGCGCAGGTCAGACGCGCCGTTCTGGAGAACAACGGGATGACTAAGAAATCCGAGGCCGCCCCCAAGGCGAAGACAAAGAAGGCGCCAGACGCCAAATCAAGCAAGGTCGCAAAGGCTAAGGTCGTTGTGGCTGAGGCCCCAGCGCCGCCACCCCGGAGCAAAGCTCCGACGGCTGTCGCCCCGACGATGGAGGCTCCCAGCGCCGCGTTCAGCGCGGCCGCCTTCAACCCCGCCCAGCTTGCACAGGTCGAAGCGCTGTCGATGAACCTGGCGCGGGCTGCGATGACCGCCCAGGGCATGATCGCCGAAATGGCCCTGAAGCAGGCCGAACGTCCTGCTGCCCTCTCCCCCGACCCGTTCCACGTCGGCCCGGCACTCACAGATGTGATGGGTCGATTGGCGGCTCAGCCGGATCGGCTGATGCGCGCCCAAGCCGACCTTTTCTCGCAATACCTCGAGCTTTGGCAATCTACCGCCCGCCGCGCAGGCGGCCAGGCCTCTGAACCCGTCGTCACGCCGGCTAAGGGCGACAAGCGCTTCAATGATCCTGACTGGTCGGAGAACCCGGTCTTCGACGCCATCAAGCAGTCCTATCTGCTCACTGCGAACTTTCTGAACACCATGGTTTCCGATGTGGACGGCGTCGATCCGCTGGAAAAGCGCCGCGTCGAGTTCTTCATGCGCATGCTGACCGACGCCTTCTCGCCCTCCAACTTCCTGGCTTCAAATCCAACCGCGCTCAAGGAAGTGATGGCCACCGGCGGCGAGAGCTTGCTGAAGGGCATGGAAAACTTCCAGGCCGACCTCGCCCGCGGCGGTGGTGCCCTGTCGATTGCTCAGACCGACTACGAGATGTTCAAGATCGGCGAGAACGTCGCAACCGCCCCGGGCAAGGTGGTGTTCCGAAACGAAATCATCGAGCTACTTCAATTCTCTCCCTCAACGGATGAGGTCTATGAGATCCCGTTGCTGATCTTCCCGCCGTGGATCAACAAGTTCTACATCATGGACCTCCGGCCCGAGAACTCACTGATCCGCTGGCTGGCCAGCCAGGGCATCACCGTGTTCGTCGCCTCCTGGGTCAATCCGGACGCCTCCTTGGCGACCAAGACGTTCGAAGACTACATGCGCCAAGGCATCTACGAGGGAGTCGCGGCGGCGACCAAACAGGCGGGCGTCACCCACGTGAACACCGTCGGCTACTGCATCGGCGGTACCCTGCTATCGGCGACCCTGTCGCACATGGCGGCCAAGGGCGACACCTCCATCGGCTCGGCCACCTTCTTCGCCGCCCAGCAGGATTTCTCCGAGGCCGGCGACCTGCTGCTGTTCACCAACGAGGATTGGCTCAAAGACCTCGAAGCCAAGATGGATGAGGGCGGCGGCGTCCTCTCCGGCCAGACCATGGCCGACACCTTCAACGCCCTGCGCGGCAACGATCTGATCTGGTCGTTCTTCGTCAACAACTACCTGATGGGCAAGGAGCCCAAGCCCTTCGACCTGCTGTTCTGGAATTCCGACCAGACCCGCATGCCCAAGACCCTGCACACCTTCTATCTGCGCAAGTTCTACGGTGAAAATGCCATGGCCAAAGGCGAGCTCACCCTCGACAACGTCCGCATCGACCTCAGCAAGGTCAAGGTGCCGATCTATGTGCAATCCTCGAAGGAAGACCACATTGCGCCAGCCAAGTCGGTGTTCAAGGGCGCCAAGCTGTTCGGCGGCCAGACCACGTTCACCATGGCGGGATCGGGCCACATCGCCGGCGTGATCAACGCGCCCATCGCCAAAAAATACCAGCACTGGACCAACACCGCCCTGCCCGGCTCGCTGGAGGAATGGCAGGCCGGCGCCGTCGAGACCCCGGGCTCCTGGTGGCCCCACTGGGCCGAATGGCTGAAGGCCAAGTCCGGCGACCTGATCCCGGCTCGCGACCCTGCTAAGGGTCCGCTGACCCCGCTGGGCGACGCGCCGGGGACCTATGTGACCGTCAAGAGCTGAGGGGATCCTTGGCTTGAAGCTCTGCCATTCCAAGCGCCGAGCCGCCCTCTCCCAACCCTCTCCCTCTCGGCTTCGCCGGGGGAGAGGAGCGAAAACGGTGCGGCATCACCTCCTCTCCCCCGAGCGGCGAAGCCGCGCAGAGAGGGAGAGGGTTGGGAGAGGGCGGCTCGGCGACGTTGCGTAACTGGGCGTCGATCCGAAGGCCCTCCTGCTCTGGCAGCGCATTCTAGAAGATACCTAGACGACGAGTGATTTCGCTATTCTGGGATCGTTGCCGTTCACGCCGCGCATTGCCAATTGTCGATCACGCTAAAGGTTGTAGCCTGTTCTCCCAGAACTGGATCGGCAAACCATGCGCTCAACTTTCGTCTTCATTGCCTTGGCGTTACTGAGCACCAGCTGTTCAAGAAAACCCCAGGCAACATATTCCGACGAGAACAACGCGACGGCCTCCGCACCGGCTGCAGAAGCCGAACTCGCGCAGGCTGGGCTAACCCAGCCAGCTGGTGCAGAACCATCATCGACAGGTGTTTCAGCAGCCCAAGCACCAATGTTAGCGTACCGCTATAAGTTCGGCCTGTCCCTCCCGCTCAAGAATGTAGAACGCGTAAGGGCCGCGCACGAGGCTGCGTGCACCAAAGCCGGGTTCCAACTCTGTCAAGTCGTCAGCACATATGCTTCGGTAGAAGGTGACAACGGCTCTGCGACTCTAATACTCCGCGCCGCGCCAACGTGGCTGCAAGGGTTCAGGTCGCAACTTACCAGTGACGCAGAGAATGCGGGTGGGAAGGTCAAGACAAAGGAAGTCACGTCCGAGGATCTTTCGCGCGAGATCGTCGACACGGCCGCTCAACTGAAGGCCAAGACAACCCTCCGAGATCGGCTTCAAGCACTCCTCGCCAGCCGTCCGGGCAAGGTCAGCGACTTGCTCGAGGTCGAGCGCGAGCTGGGCCGAGTACAGGGTGAGATCGACTCCAACCAGTCTCAGCTCGCCGTGATGCGCAGTCGCGTCGCGACAACAGAGGTTACAATTTCTTACCAATCAACGGCTGTTCTCGGGTCTGCAAGTGCCTGGAATCCGTTGGGCAAAGCCCTAGTCGATTTTCTGGCGATTGTAGCCTTTAGCTTGGCTGCACTGGTGCGCTTCGTGGCTTGGCTCCTGCCTTGGGCCCTGGTCGCGGGAGGCCTCTATTGGGTGTTCCGCAAACGCATTGCCAAGGTGCGACTCCCTTTCCGAAAGAAGCCATCCGTCCCGAGCTGAGCATCTTGGCGGGGTACACACCCGCCGCCGTCACCTTACTAACATTTAATGCATGCTACCTTGCGCTACCCACTACCTTGCGGTACTCAATAGTCCAGCAAGGAGGCGCAACCACGTGCCGGAAGCCATTGAAATCCAACTGAAGAAAGGCGCGCTCGAGCTTTGTGTGCTCGCGCTGCTGCACCAGAAAGACAGCTACGCCTATGACATCGCTGCGCGCCTCGCCGACCTGATCGGCATGGGCGAAGGCACCATCTATCCCTTGATGCGGCGCTTGCAGAACGATGGCCTGGTTGAGACCTATCTGGTCGAAAGCTCGGCGGGACCGCCGCGCAAATACTACAAG
>JAYTWT010000614.1:0-6663 GCA_043743295.1 Alphaproteobacteria bacterium
TTGCCGAACAGTCGCATCGCGAGGGTCACTGGGCGTACGAAGTAGGAGATCATCTCGATCAACACCATCGCGATGCCGCCCGCGATCCCCATGCCCGGCACCCAGAAGATGCCGAGGAACTTCGGACCGTGCTTGATGAAGCCCAAGATCAGGACGCTGAAGAAGGTAATGACCGCTAGCGTCGCCGTGAACGCCAACTGCGCCGTGACGGTGAAGGTCAGTTCCATGCCGCCGATGTTGCCGATGGCGAACACCACACTCATCAGATTGAGCGTCAGGATCAGCATGAACAGGGTGAAGATAAATGGGATGTAGGGTCGACCGCCAGGACCAATGATCGGCTGAACCAGGACATTGTCGATGATGCCATACAGCGCTTCCGCCGCAGCCTGAGCTCGGTTCGGAACGATCTCGCCCCGCGCGGTCAGCGCCAGGAAGACCATCAGCAGCACGGCACCCGCGATCAGCGTCGCGACCGAGTTTGTGATCGACAGGTCCAGCATGAAGCCGCCGAGATTCAACGGCGGAATCTCCACAATCTTGTGGATCAGAAACTGGTGCATCGGGTCGATGGCAGGCTGTTCCGCCATATCGTTCGGCCTCAATCGTTCTCTTCGTCATCCGGAACGGACGGGAGCGATCCCGCCTGGTCCATCGAGCGTTTGGTTGCCTGCACAGCGCTGCGCATGGCGACGAATATTGAAAACCCGGTTCCAATCAGCAGACCGCCGATCAGGCCCAAGGGCTCCGTATGGATGAAGCGATCAACGAGCCAGCCTAGGCCGGCGCCGCCAAGCACCCCACTGACCACTCCACTGAGGAAGCGGAACCCGTCTCCCGAGAAGGTCTGGGCCACGGCGCTGGTGGTCTGCGCACGTTCGGCCTCAAACGCATCCAATCGCGCCGTGAGCCGCTTGCGCGCCTCGTCTTGCGATTCATCCGGCATTGGCATGCATCACAACGCCTAGGGCGCCACGACGTCGCCGCCGCAGCGGGGAGCTTCAGGTCGCGCGGAACCTATAGACGCTACCGCAGTGCGTCAAGGCTAGCGAAGCATATCTTAAGGTGTTGTATTTTATGCACTTATATCGAGGGGAAGTCTGCCAAGACCCGATCAGGTCACTGGGCCGCCATTGCCTCGGCTTGCCGCAGGTCCACAGACACCAGCTGGGATACACCGCGTTCGGCCATGGTAACCCCGAACAGCCGATCCGTACGCGCCATGGTCACGGGATTATGGGTGATGACGATGAAGCGGGTCTCAGTCCGGCGGCACATTTCGTCCAACAGGTTGCAGAACCGGTCCACATTGGCGTCGTCCAACGGTGCGTCCACCTCGTCCAGGACGCAGATCGGGGCGGGATTGGCCAGGAACACCGCAAAGATCAGCGCCGCAGCCGTCAGCGCCTGCTCGCCGCCGCTCATCAGGCTCATTGTGGCCATCCGCTTGCCGGGCGGGCAGGCATAGATTTCCAAGCCAGCCTCCAGCGGGTCGTCGGACTCGACTAGGCGCAGTTCGGCCTGCCCGCCTTGGAAGAGGGCCTCGAATAGCGTCTTGAAGTGGCCGTTGATGACCACGAACGCCGCGGTCAGCCGCTCGCGACCTTCATGGTTCAATTCATCGATGCCTTGACGCAGGCGGGCAATGGCACCGCTTAGGTCGGCACGCTCGACATTCATGGTTTCAAGTCGAGTGCCGAGTTCCCCGGCCTCTTCCTCAGCCCGCAGATTGACGGCCCCCAGCGTTTCGCGCTGACGCTCCAGGTTGAAGAGGTGCCCCTCCATCCCCGCAGCGTCGGCCGGAATTGCAACGGCCTCGTCCGCCAGCTTACGGGCCAGCGCTTCGGGCTCAATCCGGGCAACCTCGCGAATGTTGGTCGTCACTTCTGCAAGCCGCTCGCTGGCGGCATCTGCGTGGGCCGACAGACTGGCTTTCAACTCCCGCGCGTCACCTGCCGCGCTTTCGGCGCTACGGAGGGCGCGATCCGCTTCCGTGCGCGCCTGCTCAGCCAAGGCCAACGCATCTGAGGTACCCGCGCGGCGGGCCTCGGCCACACCCAGTTCATCCATCAGGGTTTCACGACGCGCCTCCAGCGTGCTGGGTGCCTCGAGCGCGAGGGCCAGCGCGCGCTTGGCGTTGCTACAGGTCTGCGCCAGCTGCTCGCTACGCTTCCCGGCCGCCGCGGCTCTGCGCGTCCAGTCCGCCTGCTCGCTGGTCAGAACGACCAACCGCCTGGCCCTGGCATCATGGTCGCGCAGTTCCTGGCCATACGCGGCCCGCGCCGCTGCGGCCGCCTCACGAGCTGGACCTGCGACGGCGCGGGCCGCCGCCAATTGCTGGGCCAAGGGCGCGGTGTCGCTGACTTGGTCGATCTCCGCCCCGACAGCGGCCAGTTGAGCCTCGTGCTCAGCAAGCTCGGCGCTGAACCGTGCAATCAAGTCATCAAGGGATACCGCACGAGCCTCCTTCAACGCCGCGTCACGGTCCAGCCGTTCCAACGCGGCGTGCGCCTGCGCCGCGCGTTGCTCAAGGCCGGGAAGGTCGCGGCGGGTCAGTCGCAGTACCTCTTCGGCCTGGCGCAGCGCCACAACGGCAATCTCCAGATCCTGCCGTGCTGCCAAGGCTTTGGGCGAAACGGTCTCGATCTCGCCTTCGATCTCGCCCAGCCGCGTCTTCTGCTCCAGCCGCACCGCTGCTGGCTTCGGCGCATCCGCGCGCGCGGTGAAGCCGTCCCAGCGCCAGAGATCACCCTCCCGAGACACCAGCCGTCCACCTGGCGGAAGACCTTTCTGCAGTCGGTCGCCATCGGCGCGGTCGACCAAGGCGACATAGGCCAATCGCGCGCGCAGCACCGCAGGCGTCTTGACCAAAGGTCCGAGGGGCGTTGCGCCGTTGGGCCATGTCGGCGCCTGCGCATCCCCCCCGCCCCAATAGGACGGCGCGGCTGGGTCAAGCGCCGCGTCCAAGTCATCACCCAAGGCCGCAGCCAAGGCTTGCTCGTAACCTCGGTCAGGCGAAACCGAATCGAAGGCTGGCGCGAACCCCCCGCGGCGCGCCTGGGCGATAATGCCTGCCAGCGCACGGGCCTCCGCCGTCAGGCGGCCTAGCTGTTCGTCGAGCTTTCGGGCTACCTCCCGCCGTGCAGCTTCCACGGCTATGGCTTTGGTCCGTGCATCCTCAGCCGTGTCGAGGGCGACCCGCGCCCCGGTAAGGGCTGTCTGCGCGGCCTCGAGGACCGCACGAGCCTGAATAGCCTGAGGATTGAGTGCCGGGCCCAGCGCCTCGCGTTCACTCACGACCTGATCGCGCGCCCGCCGGGTACGCACGACGCGGGCCTCGGAATCCTGGACCCGGGCTTCTGCCGCCTGGCGCTGGGCCTCCTGGGTCGCCAGGTCCGCAGCAAGCCTTTCGATCGCGGCGTCGGCCTCGGCGCGGGCGACCTCCGCCGCGTGCGCCGCCGCCTCTAACTCCGGACCACGTTCAGGCGCTGCAGCGATCTGACGTTCCGTCTCCTCAAGCTCTCGGGCCACCCGATCCAGGACGACTTGCGCATCCTCGGCCATTTGGCTTTCTCGGGCCTGATCGACCTCGATCCGCTCCAGGTCATCCGTCAGGCGGGTGAGTTCCGCAGCATGCGCATCGGTTTCGCGATCCAGGCGGTCCTTGTCGATGGCCAGTTTGTGCAGGATCGCCGCCGCCACCGTCTCGGCTTCCCGCAAGGGTTTCAGCGCCGCGTCCGCTTGAACCGCCTGGGTGGTGGCTAGAGCGACCTGACGGGCCGTATCTTCCACTGCGCGGATCGCGGCCTGGGCCTCGAAGACCAGGCGTTCCGCCGCAGCCTTGGCCTCGGCCCATCGCGCATAGAGCACAGCACCTTGCAGCGTCCGGATTTCGGCAGAGAGCTTTTTGTAGCGTTCTGCCTGCCGCGCCTCGCGCTTCAGCTTGGCTAGATTGGTCTCGAGCTCACGCGCCACGTCGTCCAGCCGCGTGAGGTTCGTGTCCGCCGCGCGCAGCCGCAGCTCGGCCTCGTGGCGGCGAGAGTGCAAACCGGAAACGCCAGCTGCCTCCTCCAGGATCAGCCGACGATTGCGCGGCTTGGCGGCGATCAGTTCTGAGATTTGCCCCTGGCGCACCAAGGCTGGCGAGTTTGAACCCGTCGAGGCGTCTGCAAACAATAGCTGGACGTCGCGCGCCCGGACTTCGCGCCCGTTGATCCGATAGGTCGAGCCCTCGCCTTTGTCGATCCGCCGGACAACCTCGATCACCGGGTGATCGTTGAAGGCGGCTGGCGCGCGACGGTCGGCGTTATCGATGGTCAGCGAGACTTCGGCGTGGTTGCGCCCCGGACGGTTGGCCGCCCCCGCAAAGATCACGTCATCCATGCCGTCGGCGCGCATCGCCTTGGCCGAATTGGCACCCATCACCCAGCGCAGGGCTTCCAGCAGGTTCGACTTTCCGCAACCGTTCGGCCCAACGACGCCTGTGACGCCCGGCTCGATCCGAAACTCGGTCGGTTCGACGAAGGACTTGAAGCCCGCAAGCCGGATGCGCTGGAAGTGCACGGAAGTCAGCGGCCTCCTTGTGGCTTGACGGCATTGGGGGGCTTGGCGCGCGGTGGAACCAGCGCCTTGGCGATCAGCAGGTCCAGCTCCGCCAGGGTCGGTACATGATCGTTGGCCACCATTTTGCCGTTGATGAAGAAGGTCGGCGTGCCGTTGACCCCGTCCGTGCCGGTGGCATAGTCGATCCGCGCCTGAAGCGCATCGAGCGCCTTTTCGTCCACGAGGCAGGCCTCAAACTGGGCTTCGGTCTGACCGTTGGCCTTGGCGATTTCCAGCAGGATGTCCTTGATATCGCCGCCTTGCCAGCGCGACTGACTGCGGAATACCTCACCGATGATCGGGAAATAGCGCGTACCGCCATTGCACCGCGCCATCATGAACCCCGCCGCCGCCACCTGGGCCGGCGCGGTCAGCAGCTCGCGCAAGGTGAAATAGACCCGGCCCTTGTCGATGTATTTTGCCTTGAACGCCGGAAACACAGTCTCATGGAAGTGCGCGCAGTGCGGGCAGGTCAGCGACAGGTATTCCACAACATGGACCCGGGCATTGGGATTGCCCAGGTTCATATCGCCCGGCGCACCCGGCCAACGCGCCTTGACCGGAACTGCCGCCGTCGCCGAGCCCAAGCCTACCAATCCGGCAACGCCGGCGGCTTGGACTATGACGGCGCGGCGGGTCGCGTGGGTCATCTTACTTCCCGCCACCTGCGACAGCGGCGTCCAGCTCTTCCATCGTCAATTCGCCGGGCTTCAGAGCCTTGCCATTAACGTAGAAGGCCGGGGTCGAGTTGACGCCGCGCTTCACCGCCGCCTCGATCCGACCGGCAATCGCCTTCTGGGCCGTTTCGTCATTCACGCAGGTGTTGAATTGGGCTTCGGTCATGCCTGCTGACTGCGCAACCTTGAGCAGGGTTCCGCGCGCGTCACCCGTGCGGAACATCTCTTCCTGGCTTTGGAACAAGGCGTCCAGCACGCCGAAATACTTGTCCTTCCCGGCGCAGCGGGCGGTCAGGAAACCGGCAACGGCTACGGCGGCGGGCTCGGTCGGGAATTCATGGAAGGTATACTGCACCTTGCCAGTGTCGATGTACTTGGCCTTGAACGCCGGGAAGACGTCCTTGTTGAAACGGGCGCAGTGGCTGCAGGTGGTGGAGGCATATTCCTCCATCTTCACCGGCGCATCGGCCTTGCCCATAGTCATGGCGTCGGCGGTCGAGGCCGCCCCGCCACCGCTGAGCTTGTCACAGCCGGCGAGTGTGAGGACCGCTGCAGCTGCGGCGACAACCATCAAGAGACGGCGGGTAGGGATCGTCATCGTGGACCTTCCGGAGCTTAACGAGGAATTAAAGCGCGATTCCCGCATGACCGCACAAACCGTCTTTTCAGGGCTTGCTTAGACACGCGCACGTGAAGACCTGCCGATGAGACCACGGCAGATGTGTGTCAACTACCCTCGGCGCAGAACACCGCGCCCCAAGGCTAACAAAGCCGCTTTCAGCGGGCCGTCCGCGACGTGGGCTAGGCTCTGCGCGAGCTCGGCCTCCTGGGCGGCGTCCAACGGCGCGCGGCGGCGCGAGGGCGGCGGGTCCGCGCGGCGCAAGGGGCCCTGAACGATGCGCAGCTTTTGCACCGCCTCAGCGCCGAGAAACACATTCACCCGCGCCAGAATGTCTTGCGCCTGATGCTGAATGATCGCCGCCGAGGGCCCCGCCACGCGGATCTCCAAAGCTGAAGGCCCCCCGTTGCGCCCCTTCACCAGCTTCACCGGCTCGGTCCGCCGCGCAATCTCCGGCCCGACGATCTCCCGCCACCGCCCGATCAGCGCCGAAGCGCCCTGGCCGAACCGCCCGTCCAGTTCCTTCATGAACCCGCGCAGCGCCCGGCCCGCAGGCGGCGGTGGGCGACGAACCGGCAGGGTCCGCTTATCCCGCAGGATCCGGAGCGTATCCTCAAGGTCGGGGAGGCGGCGTCGCATGGGCCACTCTACCGCGCCGGGCTGCAGGATGGTAGGCCACCGCGGTGACGCCCGACCTGCTCCGCACCCGACTTCTCGCCTGGTACGATGCCAACGCCCGCGCCCTGCCCTGGCGGGTGGGTCCGC
>JAYTWT010000615.1:0-4422 GCA_043743295.1 Alphaproteobacteria bacterium
TTTCGCGCCTATGTGGATGAGCAAACCAACTATATCGGGGATCACGTGACCCTGATGGCCTCGGACCTCAATCGGGAGGCAGGTGGTCTGCAGGCTAAGCCGGGCAGCATTTCCAGTTACCTGGCTGCGCTGGCGACCTATCATGCCTTCCCGTCGGCCTACCTGGTAACTGCCATGGGGCAGGTGATCGCCAAGGCTGAGGCACCTGGCGCGCCACCATTCGTCAAGCCACCCCCGGACGCCTTCGTCGCGGCGAACAAGAGTGAAATCTACATCATGAACCCCCCTGGGTCCGAGGTGATGCGGGGAGTCTACCGACTACAGGGGTTTAGTGATGCCTATCTCTACGTAACGCGCCCCTTGCCGCGCGGCATCATGGCGCACCTTCGCGAAGCTGAAGGCTCACTGATTTCCTATCGCGAGGTGGCCAACAATCGCGCGCGGATCCAGACCATATTTGCGCTCAGTTATGTGGAAACCGCGCTGCTTGTGTTGGTAGGCGCTGTCTGGTTGGGCATGGCCGCGGCGAATGCCATCTCGGCGCCGGTTGCCCGCTTAGTGCAAGCGGCAGGCCGGGTTGCAGCCGGCGACTTGTCGGCGCGTGTGGATGCGGACTCCGATCCAGACGAAATCGCTGTTTTGTCACGAGCTTTTAACAGCATGACACATGATCTTCAGGCGCAACAGGAGGCCCTGAAGCGTGCGAGTGAGGAGGCCGTTGAGCGTCGCCAGTTTATCGAAACCGTACTGACCGAGGTCAGCGCAGGCGTTATCGGGCTGGACCCACAAGGCTGCATCTCGGTCGCCAATAGGCAAGCGGCGCTGTTGTTGGCGCTCCCCGGCGACCATGGCCGAGGCCGTAGGCTGGCCGACGCCGTTCCAGAGTTCGCCGAGCTTGCCGCTGCCGGCCGGAGTGGGGAAGCTGAAGAGGACATCGACGTGGTCCGAGGGCGCGAGTCCCGACGCCTTCGGGTCCGTGCCAGCCAGAGTGAGGGCGGCCTCGTATTGACCTTCGACGACGTCACCCGGCTGGTGATGGCCCAGCGTAACGCCGCTTGGCGTGACGTTGCGCGCCGGATTGCGCATGAAATCAAAAACCCGCTGACCCCGATCCAGCTGTCTGCCGAGCGCATACGTCGCAAGTATCGCAAAGACATTCCCATTGGCGAACTGGATACGTTCGATCGTTGCACCGAGACGATCGTGCGCCAGGTAGGAGACATCGGGCGCATGGTGGACGAATTCTCGTCGTTCGCGCGAATGCCGGCACCGAAATTCGCGGCCCTCGACGCTGCGGAGTTGCTGCACGAAGCGGTATTTGCTCAGCGGGTCGCCAGCCCCGACATTGTCATCGAACTTGAGGGCGTTAGCCACCCTGTGGCGTTGATGGCCGATGGCCGGATGATCGGTCAAGCTTTGGCCAACGTCCTGAAGAATGCCGCGGAATCGGTGGAGTCACGGCACGCGCAATCACCGCGCACGAGGGGGCAAATGATTGCTCGCTTGGTGGTTGGTCCTGAAATCCTGGCCTTTGAGATCGAAGACAACGGCGTGGGGCTTCCCAAAAAGGACCGTGATCGCCTGACCGAGCCCTATGTCACAACGCGCGAGAAGGGTACCGGCCTGGGCCTCGCAATCGTCAAGCGGATCATGGAAGACCACGGCGGCGAATTGATGCTGGCCGATGCGCGGACGGGGCAGGGCGCTCTAGCGGTCCTGCGACTTCCGGCGATGGCGACCCAACCCACAGCAACCCCAATGAGCACGATATCGGCGTGAGCAAGGACTGACGATGGCGGCTGATATTCTTGTGGTCGACGACGAGGCCGATATCCGGGACCTCGTGGCTGGAATCCTGGCGGACGAAGGTTACAGCGTGCGCACTGCAACCGACTCGGAGAGTGCCTTGGCGGCGGTCCGAGCCCGCAAACCCTCGCTTTTGGTCCTGGACATCTGGATGACGGGCGGCGGCATGGACGGCCTAGAGTTGCTGGACCTCGTGAAGGGGCTGGATGCTGATCTGCCGGTCATCATGATCTCCGGGCACGGCAACATCGAGACGGCGGTCAGCGCGATCAAGCGCGGTGCCTATGAATTCCTTGAGAAGCCCTTCAAGTCCGACCGGTTGCTGCTCCTTGTCGAGCGCGCCTTGGAAACCACAAACCTTAAGCGAGAAAACCGGCGTCTGCGCACCCAGGCCATTACACCGGAAGGCTTGATGGGACGCTCGACGGCGGCGCAACAGCTGCGCTCGATGATCGCCAAACTTGGCACCGCGAACAGCCGAGTCCTGATCTCAGGCCCCGCCGGGTCCGGCAAGGAGACCGTGGCAAGGTTGATCCACGGTGCCAGCCCCCGCTCGCGGAATGAGTTCGTCCCGATTGGTGCCGCCGGCATGACCCCGGAACGGATGGACATTGAGCTGTTCGGCGAAGAGGGAGCGGGCGGACGTCCGGCAAAGATCGGTGTGTTTGAGCGTGCCCATGGCGGAACGCTCTATCTCGACGAAGCCGCCGACATGCCCCGCGAGACCCAAGGGCGGATCCTGCGGGTGCTGGTGGAGCAGAGGTTTCGGCGAGTGGGGGGTGACGCCGACGTGCAGGTCGATGTCCGGGTGATATCCTCAACCTCCAAGGATCTGCGTCAAGAGATCGCTGCGGGGCGCTTTAGGGAGGACCTGTTCCACCGTCTGAACGTCGTGCCGGTGAACGTGCCCGGGCTCTCCGAGCGGCGGGAGGATATTCCTGAACTTATTCAAGATTTTATAGGGAAGATCTGCGAAGCCTCGGGTATGCCCCGTCGGACCTTGTCGGATGATGCCTTGGCTATGCTGCAGGTCAGAGCCTGGCCCGGCAACCTTCGACAGTTGCGCAACAACGTTGAGCGGATGCTAATCCTTGCATCGGGCGACATTGCCGATCCAATCACAGCAGACATGCTGCCTCCGGAAGCCTCGGTAAACGATCAAGCAACGTCGCTGGGCGCGGAGCGTATCATCGCCCTGCCGCTTCGTGAGGCGAGGGAGGTGTTTGAGCGCGAGTACCTCAACGCGCAAATGTTGCGGTTCTCCGGCAATATCTCTCGGACGGCGGGCTTCATTGGGATGGAACGCTCAGCGCTGCATCGAAAGCTGAAATCTCTCGGCCTTTCCGGGGCGCGGGCTGTCGATCCAGAGGAGGCCTAAGATCGTGGCGCGTATTGCCTATGTGAATGGCCGTTTCGTTCCGCGCCGCGAGGCTAGCGTGCATATCGAAGATCGCGGCTATCAGTTCGCTGACGCTATCTACGAAGTCTGGGCGGTGTTCGGCGGAAAATTGGCCGATCCGGAGGGCCACTTTGCCCGGTTAGCGCGCAGCCTCGGTGAACTCAGCATCGATATGCCGATGAGCCGCGCGGCGCTGACGCTAGTCCTAAAGGAAACCCTGCGTCGCAATCGGATCACCGAGGGCCTCCTATATATTCAGGTTAGTCGAGGGGTAGCACCACGAGATCACGCCTTTCCAATCTACCCGACCGCTCCAGCCATCGTCATCACCGTCAACCGGGTTGATCGCCAGGCGACCGAGGCGCGGGCAGCGAAAGGCGTATCCGTCATCACGACGCCGGAAAATCGATGGGGACGCTGCGACATCAAGACCGTCGGCCTGCTGTCCAACGCGCTCGCCAAACAAGCGGCGCGCGAGGCTGGCGCAGCTGAAGCGTGGTATGTCGACAGCCTCGGGTTCGTGACCGAAGGGGCTTCGTCCAACGCCTGGATCGTCGACCAGGACGGCACTTTGAGGACGCGTGATACGAACGCCAACATTCTGCGCGGCGTGACGCGCCTCTCCCTACTGGACGTGGCGCGGAACGCCGGATTTGCGGTCAGCGAACGACCGTTCACGCCGGACGAGGCCTTCGCCGCAAAAGAAGCCTTCACAACAGGCGCCGGTGCCTTGGTATTGCCTGTGATTGCCATCGATGGGCGGCCTGTGGGAACAGGAACAGCCGGACCGGTAGCGGCCCGACTTCGGAAGCTTTATATAGACCACGCCATTGCAACAGCGATCTAACTCCGACGGTTTGATTGCAACCGTCATGAATTGCAGCTTAGCGTGGCTGTGTGTGTGGGCGGATCTTCCGCCCGATCAAAAACAGGCGGAAAGCCAATGAGTGAAAAGAAACAAAATCTGCAAGACACGTTCCTCAACAGCGTGCGGAAGTCGAAGACGCCGCTGACCATCTTCCTTGTGAACGGCGTCAAGCTTCAGGGCGTGGTTAGCTGGTTCGATAATTTCTGCGTCCTGCTACGCCGCGACGGGCAGTCGCAACTGGTGTATAAGCACGCCATTTCCACGATCATGCCGTCGCAGCCAGTCCAACTGTATGAGCCGGCAGACGACGAGGCCGATTGAGCTCTTCAAAACCTGTAGACCACGAGGC
>JAYTWT010000616.1:0-3003 GCA_043743295.1 Alphaproteobacteria bacterium
ACCACCGGTGCCGCCAACTGAAGCCCCAGCGCAAACGACTTGCCGATGGTCTGCAAAGCCAACTGCCCGGCGTCGGCGATCGGCACACGTTGCGCGAACGGAAAGACGTCGAACGAGTGGGCAATTGCGGCGATAAACAGGTGGTGCAGGTCGGTGGCGAAGATCAGCACGATGCCGATCAGGCCCAGGAACGTACTGAGCGTCGTTGAGGGCTGCGCCTGCATCGGGTTGGCCGTCTGGGCGAACGACAGCGTGATGTGCAATGAGACCACCTCGCCTGCGGTCGCCAGTGAACTCATGAACAGCCGCAGAACACCACCGATCATCAGACCGATCAGCAACTCAATGATCACCGCGCCAGCCAAGCCCGCCGCATCCGCCGGCATCGGCGGCACGGTCCGGACGAGTAGCGGGAACAGCATCAAGGCCAGGGCTAGGGCGAACGACAGCCGGATACGCGGTGGAATGAAGGTCTCGCCCATGCCCGGTAGCAGCATGATCACCGCGCCCAGCCGCGCAAAGATCAGACCGGCGGCGTAGACCTGTTGAGCTGTGGCGTAGCTTTCCATGGAGCGCGGTGCCCCTAAAGGCCCGCGATCCGGGCAGCGATGGTCTGCATAAAGCTGTTCATCAGCGCGCCCATCAGCGGCAGGAAGACGAGCAGCGAGACAAAGATCGCGACAATCTTCGGAGCATAGACCAGGGTTTGTTCTTGGATCTGGGTCAGAGCCTGCAACAAGCCGATCCCGACGCCAACGATCAGGCCGACGATCAGGACCGGCGCACAGAGCTGAATGGTCAGCCAGATCGCGTCGCGCCCCACATCCAGAACCTCGGCACCGCTCATCGAAATCCCACCCGTGAAAGCCACCGCCAGATACCCCCGGCGATGGACTCATCATCGGCTATTCATGGTTAACGAAAGCCTATTTCGAGGGGGATTTGACCAGCGTCCGCGCGGCCTGCGCCGGGGTCACTTTCTCCAGATCCCGGTCAACGCTGTAGTTGGCCGCCCGCATAGCTTCGACCGAGATGGACCCTACCAAAGGCTTCAGGGTCTCGATCAGCCGGGCATCCTTGGCGCGTTTGGGCGAAATCAGGATCACGGCGTCATAGGGCGGGATCGCGCCGCGCGGATCACTGAGCACCACCAGCTTGTTTGCAGAAATCCGGCCGTCCGACGAGAAAGCGCTGATCACATCGGCGTCGCCGCCGGCCAGAGCCCGGTACATGAACGTCGGTTGGAACGAACGTTTCGCCTTGAAAGCCAGGCCGTAGGCGGCGTCAACCGCCTTCCATTCCGGTCGAGATAGGAACTCCAGGTCCGAGCCCAATGTCAGACGCGGCGCTTCGCGCGCCAGGTCGTCTAGCGAGGAAACGCCCAGCGCCTGGGCCTGATCGGCTCGCATGGCAAAGGCGTAGGCGTTCTCAAAACCCAGCGTACCCAATACCACCACGCCGTCACGCCGCAGCAACTCACGCGTCAGCTGATCCAACACCGGCCTGCGTCCCGGATTGTCGCTGCGTCCTAGGACGCTGGTCCAGAGCGTCCCGGAATAATCGACATAGACGTCCAATTCGCCCGCCGCGAGCGCACGGTAGGCAACCGCAGAGCCGAGGTCTTCGCGCCGGGTCACCGCCGCGCCGGTGCGCTCCAGCCGATCAGCCATAAGTTCTGCAAGGATATATTGTTCAGAAAAATTCTTGGCACCGACGACATATGCGGGGGGCTTGCCGAACTGCGCAATCGGCGCGACAGCCGCCAGAACACCCAGCGCCAGTGCCGCGACACTGCCGATCACGAGCCAAGGCCGACGGGTGCGCGCGCCGGTTTCCAGCAAGCCCAAAAGCTGGTCTGCCGTCATCGCGAGCACGGCGGACGCTGCACACCCGAACAGCACAAAGACCCAGTTCTCGGTCTGCAAGCCCGCGAAGATATAGTTCCCCAGGCTGGTCTGGCCGACAGGGGTGGAGAGGGTGGCCGCGCCGATAGTCCACACGGCAGCTGTCCGCACGCCGGCCATGATGACCGGCGCTGCGAGGGGGAGTTCGACTTGGAACAACTTCTGCCGTGCCGTCATTCCGACGCCGTCTGCCGCTTCAGTTATAGCCGGGTCGATGCCGAGGATACCGGTGACGCCGTTTCTGAGGATCGGCAACACGGAATAAAGGGTCAGGGCCAGCAGCGACGGCAGGAAACCTAATGCCGAAAACCCTTTTCCGAACAGTGCACTACTCAACGAAGATAAAGCTAAAAGCAGGGGGTAGAATAAGGCCAGCAGCGCCAGACTGGGGATCGTCTGGATCAGGCTGGCCAGCGCCATCACTGGCCAGCGAAGGCGGGGGCTACGGCTGGCGGCGACCGCCAGCGGCAGGCTGATCAGCAATCCCAGGCCCAGCGCGCTGACGCTGAGCAGCACATGCCAGCCCAGGTAATCCGGCAACAGATCAAAGGCGGCTTGCAGGCGGGGGCTCACTGTCCAAGCCTCTCACGCAATCGTTCGGCCTGTCGACGTGGGGCCTCGAGCAGCGCCAGCACGGCTGGGTCCGTCGATGACGCCGGCAAGTACGCCGGCGGGCCATCCGCCAGGATGCGCCCGGCAGCCAACACCACGACGCGGTCCGCCAGCAACACGGCCTCGGTCAGATCGTGGGTGACCATGACGGTTGTCAGGCTCAGCCGGTCATGTAGCGCACGATAGTCCGTGCCTAAAGCGTCGCGGGTGACCGGATCGAGGGCACCGAAAGGCTCATCCATCAGCATCACCTGGGGTTCCGCCGCCAAAGCGCGCGCCACGCCTACGCGCTGGCGCTGGCCGCCCGATAGCGCTGCTGGTGCACGCTCTCCAATGCCTTTGGGTAAGGCGACCAAGGTCAGCAGTTCGGCGACCCGCTGCGCACGGCGCTCCGCTGACCACCCCAACAGCTTCGGCGTAATCGCGATGTTTTCCGCCACCGTCAGATGGGGAAACAGCCCGATGTCCTGAAACACGTAACCGATAC
>JAYTWT010000617.1:0-5989 GCA_043743295.1 Alphaproteobacteria bacterium
ACGCCCGATCCCAAGAGGGTCCGACACTGGCGCAAGCTGCTCAAGGATGCCCCGCCAGGCCCCAAGGTCGGCCTGCTCTGGAAGAGCCTGATCAGCAAAGATGCTCGCCACCGCTACTTCTCGCCGTTCGACCAGTGGGCACCGGTGCTCAAGACGCCCGGCGTGTCATTTGTGAACCTTCAGTACGGGGACTGCGCCGATGAGTTGGCGCGTGCCCAAAGCGATTTTGGCGTAAAGATCTGGAATCCGCCTGGTATCGACCTAAAAGTGGATTTGGACGACGTCGCAGCGCTTTGCTGCGCGATGGACCTCGTTATCGGCTTCTCCAACGCGACACTGAACCTGGGTGCCGCTTGCGGGGCATCGACCTGGCTGATCTCCACGCCAGCAGTCTGGACGCGGCTCGGCTGTGAAAACTATCCCTGGTATCCGCAGGCTAGGACATTCAGTCCGGCAAACTCCGGAGAATGGGACCCGGTGATGGAGCAGATCGCCCAGGCGCTCGCGATTTTCGCAGGTGCTGCGGAACGTTGAAGGATTGTTGGAGCCCATCAATCTTAAGGCCGTAGATAGCGCCTTAGGCCGTCATTGGCGCTACGGAACTCAAATCCAACGCGCTCGAACAGACGTTGGCTGGCTAGGTTCTCATCCTTGATCTCCGCCCAAACCTCCCCAGGAACTGATTTCATGGCGGCATGAAGCAAGGCGTACCCGTGACCTAGCGACCGATGTTCGGGGCTAACGTTGATCGAGACTTCTGTTGCCTCGCCATGATCAAATCGCACCATCCCGACCTTCTTGCCATCGACCTCGCCTATTAGAATCGTGCGGCGAGGATCATCCACAGCCCTCGCGAACCAGTTGAGGTGTGACGCCCGCGGGACCTCTTCCTGTACCCTTGACATAGCTCGGGTGAGAGGGTCGTTTCGCCAGAACCACACGTCCAGGGCGTCGGCGGATGTGGCTTTCCGCAGGATCATGCGTCGGCCCTAGAGCTATTTTCCAGAAGAGCTGCAATCGCTTCCGTGCCGAACGCCGGATCGGCGGGATATAGGCGTTCATAGACCTTTCTCACGAAGGCTAGGTCCTGTGGATAGTCCACCGTCCATCTGAGGTGGGCAAGAGAGGGGGTGCGCGACAAACTCGATATCCGATGCATGTGGGGCCGCCGATAGAGGAACGGCGTGACGTGCTCGCGCTCGTAGAGATCATTCGACTCCTGGTCCGCCCGCAGCAACGCTTCTGGCCGAATGACCTCGGCATCGAGCCCATGGGGATAGGTCCGTTCGGGCATGATATTGCTGGAGTAGTCAGCATCCTGCGCGTGGTGGCGGGCAATCAAGTCGTCGATCACCGTCCAATCCGCGAGAGGGCAGTCGGCCGTAAGCCGGATCACCGCCTTGGCGGCCGGATAGGCACCAAGGGCACCGCAGAATCGCCCAAGCACATCATTCATGTCGCCGCGGAAGACGGCTATGCTCAGCGCAGCGCACTCCTGGGCCAGCGGGTCGTCAGTCGGGTCCGTGCTGGTGGCCACCAAAAGGTGGTCGATGTGGCGAGACCGGCGCAAGCGTTCAACCTGGCGAGAAATCATCGGCTTGCCGAGAACCGGCGCCAACACCTTTCCCGGCAATCGGGTAGACGTCACTCTGGCCTGGAGGATGGCGAGGTTCAAACGTGGATCGCGCCCCCGACCGCATTTTCTGTCCATCAGACTGGCGTCGATACACCTGTCCGAGCAATGGCATGCGCGCACCTAGCGGTGCGTACCGACCTGATTGTATCCCACAAGGAGCGAATTCTCGCCAATGAATTGTCAGTCGATGGTGTTTGGTGTTGCCTACGTCGATCACCGTTGAGGGGCAGGGTGTATCCCAACCTCCCTTATCCCATAATCCGCCTCTATTCGAATGAGAGTAACCTGACAGCTGCAAACCTTCGCTCCGCTGTCGCCCTTTCCTCGCCCCAATCCCTTTGCCCCTTGTCGGAACCCGCTTGAACATCGCGCGCGTCGCTATAGGTTGCGCTGGACAAACAACTGTTCGAATGCGGGCCTGAGCGCCTGTACGGGGAGCCTCGATGATCCAACGTTTTACCGGCACCGACAACTACATCGCCACCGATGACCTGAAGATCGCGGTCAACGCTGCCATCGCCCTGGAGCGCCCGCTCCTGATCAAGGGCGAACCCGGAACCGGCAAGACCGTGCTGGCCGAAGAGATCGCCAAGGCACTTGGGTCGGACTTAATCACTTGGCACATCAAGTCGACCACCAAGGCGACTATGGGCCTCTACGAATATGACGCCGTGACCCGCCTGCGGGACAGCCAGCTCGGCGACGAGCGCGTTAAGGACGTGAAGAATTACATCAAGAAGGGCAAGCTCTGGGAAGCCTTCGAGCACCAGGGTCGCCCAGTCCTCCTCATCGACGAGATCGACAAGGCCGACATCGAGTTCCCGAACGACCTGCTGCAAGAACTCGATCGGATGGAATTCTACGTCTACGAGATCAATGAGACCATCAAGGCGGCGATCCGCCCGATCGTGATCATCACCTCGAACAATGAGAAAGAGCTGCCGGACGCGTTCCTGCGCCGCTGCTTCTTCCACTACATCCGCTTCCCGGACAGCGACACGATGCAGGAAATTGTCGACGTCCACTTCCCGGGGATCAAGAACAAGCTGGTCGCCGAGGCGCTGCGGATTTTCTATGACATGCGCAAGGTGCCTGGCCTGAAGAAGAAGCCGTCGACCTCGGAACTGTTGGATTGGCTGAAGCTTTTGATGGTCGAGGATATCGATGCCGAGAGCCTGGCCGAGAAGGATCCGACCAAGTTGATCCCGCCGCTGCATGGTGCCCTGCTGAAAAACGAGCAGGACGTTCATCTGTTCGAACGTCTGGCATTCCTGGCCCGCCGCGAGGGTGCGGCCCGTCCGGGACAGTAGGCACGAGACGGCGCGTTACGCCGAATTCACTGGCCTTTTGAAGGGGCTCCGGCCACCGTTAGTCGCAAGATGAACGGCTGGACGGAGCCTTTTCGATGAAGACCCTAATGCTCTTGGCGGCCTCGGGCCTTGCGATGACGTTGGCGGGATGCGGCGGCAAGCCGGCCGCAACGCGCTCGACGTTGGACTGTCCGAAGACCCAGGGCGAACTGACTCGGACCGGCGTCGCGGCGGACGGCAAGGCCTGTAGCTACGTGACCATGGGGGGCGCGGAGGTCACTTTGCAATTGGTCTCGGTGCCGCAGGGACCGGACGCGGCACTAACGGCGATCGAGACCACGCTGTTGGCCGACCGCGAGGTGCTCAAGCCAAAATCTGCGGGTGGCGAGAAGGCCACTGAGGAGGGAGACAAGGAACCCGCCACTGTCAAGGCCGGCGGAGAGGCCGCGGGGACGAGCTCGGTCGAGCGCGCGGTCCGCGAGGCGACCGAAGATAGTCGTCGGGTGAGTGTTGAGGTATCCGCCAAGGGCGACACGTCAGGCGTCGTCAAGGACGAGGGCGACGGAACGGCGAGCGTCAATCTGCCCGGAATCCATATCGTCGCCAACGAGCGTGATGAGACGGCGAATATCCGCGTCGGGCCTCTTACCGTCAACGCTGGCGACAACGGTGCAACGATCCGGATTCGCCGCGACGTGCGGCTACGCGGTGAAGCGCTGAGCCCGAAGAAGCGCGGGCTGCGCGCCACGTTCATCTACACCGGTGAGGATTTGCCGCAGGGCTACCGGTTCGTGGGTTATGAGGCGGGAGGCCCAAAGACCGGACCGATCATTGTGGCCGTCGTGAAATCCAAACTTGAGGGCGACGTCGGCGGCGAGATCTATCCGGACGTCAAGCGGCTGGTTCGCAGAAACGGCGGCGTCTGAGTCTCTCTCCAATCGCTTGAATTTGGGCGACTCTATAGGTCAGGGGTTGGCGATCATCGTGGGTCAGCGTGCCCTACTCGCCGAGCGCAAAGGTGTGCTGCCCGAGACGGCATAAGGGCTCGCCGTCATCTGATGCGTGAGAGGGACATGGCTGGCTCTCCGACCTACTCAATGCGACAGAAATAGCGTTGGACCGTCGGCATTGAGCATTGTGCGGGTCGCGCCGCCGAAGATGAATTCCTGCAGGCGCGGGTGCCCGAACGCACCGGCCACCAAGGTTGAGGCCCCTACCGACGTTGCAGCGCGTAGGATCGCCGGAGCGGCGTCGCCGTCATCCTTGAGAACCTGGATCTCAGATTTCAAGTTCCGGGCTGCGTAGTAGGCTTGTAGCCGAAGAGGATCGAAGGTTCGGGAGCTGGCCTTAGGTGCGGCCACGATCACAACCTTCGTCGCCCGTTCCAGCAACGGGATCGCCAACCGCGCGGCACGTGAGGCCTCTTTGCCGCCATCCCAGGCTACAGCGACGACTCCATCCAACCGAAAACCATCTCGAACGATCAGCACGGGGCGTTGCTCATCGGCCAAGACCTGTTGAAACGCTTCGGCTAGAGGTCCGCGCCCCCGGGCCGGATCGTTAGTGAACACGACCACATCCGAGAGGCGGCTTTCCGCCGACAGTGCCGCCCAGACCGGGGTCTGAAGCGATATAAATGCCTTGTTGGCGTAAGCGCAGGCGGCCAACGCCTTGCGTGCGCTGGCCTCGCCGACCGCAGTGGCTTCCTTCAAGGATTCCAGTGCGGTCGTCTGAACGCCGCCCATGAATCCCTCGCCCATCCACGGCATGACGTCAGCCAAATCAGCCGGTGTGTACGCGCAGGCCAGTTCCGCGCTGAGCGGCTGCGCCAACATCTCGCCGGCAGTGACCGCATCCGCATCGCCAGCCCCACCTGACAAGGGCACCAGAATCCGAGCCCAACTCATGAGAGTCTCCTTTTCTGAACCCACCCTGGACCCTCGGCGTCTGGTCTTCCATTGATCTTTGTCAAGTCGTGAGTCAGGTCACGCCTTGGACATCGAAAGGAACGCGGGCGTGAGGAAAGGGTTGCACGGTGCCAACGGCCCTCCGCGGGCCTGGCAACGCATGCTGTCGGGCCGCAGACTGGACCTGCTCGACCCCTCGCCTATGGACATCGAGATCGAGGACATCGCCCATGGCCTAGCCCGGGTCGCCCGCTGGAACGGGCAGACCGTTGGCGTACATGCGTTTTCCGTCGCGCAGCATTCGGTGGTGGTCGAGGAGATCGCCGCCCACATCCAGCCGGACATCGCGCCACGCTGGCGCCTCGCCGCACTGCTGCACGATGCGTCGGAGTATGTGATCGGCGACATGATCTCGCCGTTCAAGGCGGCGCTGGGTTACGACTATAAGCTGTTCGAAGCCCGGCTGGAGAACGCCATCCACATCCGTTTTGGCCTGCCCGCCCAGACACCGCTCGCGATAAAGCGGTTGATCAAGCAGGCTGACCGGGCCTGCGCTTTCTTTGAAGCGGTCCAATTGGCGGGGTTCGACCAACCCGAGGCGTTGACGTTGTTCGGCGTACCACCAGTCGGCTATCATCTGAAAATAGAGCCGCAGGCACCGTTCGATGCGCAGGCTCTATTCGTGCGTCGGTTTGAGATTCTCTCCGAGGCGACGGGCTATGGCCGCCGCGATCAGATGCTCGACACCGAATGACCAGTACCCTCGTCATCGGGCTTTCGGCCGTGGTGGTGGCCATCAAGGACGGTGAGGCCGTCGCCCTGACCGTGCGCCATCGCGGCGGAACGGATGGCCATACCGGCCTGCCGTTCGGTCCTTTCGATCCGGATGGCCACCGGACCTTTGAGTTGGCGCTCAGAGCGTTTGTGACCCAACAGACCCGGTTCGAGCTGGGCTACGTCGAGCAACTCTATACGTTCGGCGACCGCGGTCGCGACGCGCCTCTGGCGGACCTTGGCGACGGGGATGGCGCGGCGCGGGTGATCTCCATAGGCTATCTTGCCCTGGCACCGTCCGCCGTAGACACCCAGTTTGCCGGAAGCGAATGGCGACCTTGGTCACGGATTTTTCCCTGGGA
>JAYTWT010000618.1:0-4596 GCA_043743295.1 Alphaproteobacteria bacterium
GCCGCCGCGCAGCGAGGGTGCCGTCCACTTCGCCAACGGCCCCCCGCTCAGCTATCATAATGCACCCGAGAAGGTGGCCGAAGGCACCAACAAGCACGGCTGGACCACCCTCGGCGATGTGGGCTGGGTGGACGAGGAAGGCTACCTCTACCTCACCGACCGCAAGAGCTTCATGATCATCTCTGGAGGGGTGAATATCTATCCGCAGGAGGTTGAGAACCTACTGATCGGCCACCCCAAGGTCGCCGACGCCGCCGTCGTAGGTGGCCCGCACGAGGAGATGGGCGAGCAGGTCGTGGCGGTGATCCAGCCGATGGAAGGCGTCGCACCCGACGAGGCCCTGCGCGCCGAACTGATGGCCTACGCGCGGGCCAACCTCAGCCATATCAAGGCACCGCGGGTGCTCGACTTCATGGCCGAACTACCCCGCCATGCAACAGGAAAACTCTACAAACGCCTGATCCGCGACGCCTACTGGGGCAAGGAGGGGTCACGGATCGTTTAGAGGGACCACGCTCTTCCCCCGTTATGCTCGTCATCCTCGCCCTTGTGGCGGGGATCCATCCATCGGCGGCACGGTCGTGCGATCAGGCCGCGCTGGGCGGCCTGACGGCGAGCATCGCGGCAGCGGGACGATGGATCCCCGCCACAAGGGCGAGGATGACGAGCGAATAGGGTGGAGGGTAGCTTGCCCCATGCCCGTCAGATGCTAGAGCCTCAGGCTAAACCCAAAACAGGAGACGCTCAACATGAATCCCGTCGAAATCAAAGACCTGCCCGGAATGGTCGGCCAGGAGGTTGGCGTGTCCGACTGGGTGCTGATCGATCAGGACCGGGTCAATAAGTTCGCCGAGGCCACCGGTGATCACCAGTGGATCCACGTTGACGTTGAGCGCGCCACCAAGGAGATCGGCGGGCCGATCGCCCACGGTTACCTGACTCTGTCGCTGATCCCGTTCCTGGGTGCAGGCATGCTGCCGGTGAAAGGCGTGACGCGCGGCATCAACTACGGCTCGGACAAGGTACGCTTCGTCAACATGGTCCGCGTCGGCAAGCGCGTGCGCATGCGTCAGAAGCTGATCGGCGTCGAGGCCAAGGCTGGCGGCATGCAATTGAAGAACGAATGCACCATCGAGATCGAGGGCGAAACCAAGCCCGCCTGCATCGCTGAGACGATGTCGATCATCTACGGCGGCTAAGGTTTTTCCGAGATCGCCTGGTCGGCGCTCGCGGCCTTGGCGCCATCGGCAGCCGATGCGGCGATCTCGGACTCCACCGCGTGGGGGTTGTTCAGCAGGTCGATCGTCTCGCGCACATACTGGGCGTGGGTGACGATGCCGATCTCCAACCGTTCGTTGTTGAGCTCGACTTGCTGCGTCAAAAGGCCGGCAATGAAGCCGCTGGCAGGTGTCGCATCGCCCGTGGCTGCGCCCTCAGACGCGGCGCGAACCTCAGTCCGCGCCACAAATACCGGCCCGCCCGAGTTCCCAGGAAACACTGAAAAATCCAACAGGAAGGTGGGAAAAATCTTGGCCGGGGCTAGCGGGTAGGAGGCCACCCGGCCCGACCGCAATATCGGGAAGCCCGCTGTATTGGCCGATAGTCCGCGCGGGAACCCCAGCGCCATCATCTCATCACCGGTATTGACCTTGTAGGTCTCGAAGGTCTGGTCCCCGGCCAGATAAGCCTCGGGCAAGGCCGCCTTGGCGAACTCGGCCGGTGCCTTGATCGCAATGGCAGCGACGTCATGGACGGGGTGGCGCAACCACAACTCATGACCTTCAGCGTCGCGGATTTTCAACGGCTGCGGTGAATAGCTCCAGGAGCCGTCTTTGTTGGCAATGCGGTAGCCGATTTTCGCCGTCTGACCCGGCATCCGCTGAAACACATGGTGCGCGGTGATCAGAACGGTGCGCGGCTTGCCGTCCGGCCCGGGTGCTGAGATCAGAAACCCAGTCCCCACGGTGCGCGTGCCGTCGCCCTGCGGCTGTTCCAGTTGTACGGTCGCCTGGATCAGGTCCAGCGCGAGATCCATGGCCATCGGGGCTTCCAGATTTTGGCGGGCCCAGCGGGGCTCGGGGGTAGCCTTCCTTAGTTGAGGGAAACCGGCTTCGAAACCCCCATCGCGCTTGAGCCTGTCGGCGCATCGTCGCATCAAGCGGTCATGAGCCATCCCATGCCGCCGACCGCACCCAAACGCGCCCTGTCGATCACCCAGCTCGGGCGAACGCGCACCGATGACTATGCCTGGATGAAAGACGACAACTGGCAGCAGGTGCTGCGCGATCCGTCGGCCTTGCGCGCCGATATCCGCGAGCATCTCGACGCCGAGAACGCCTACTCCCAGGGCATGCTGGCTGGGACAGATGCGCTCCAAGCCGCACTGTTCGCCGAGATGAAGGGCCGCATCAAGGAGGACGACAGCTCGGTCCCCGCGCCTGATGGCCCTTACGACTACTACAGCCGCTATGTGATCGGCGCCGAACACCCCGTCCATGCGCGTAGGCCGCGCGGCGCGGACGGTCCTGAACAGGTGCTGCTGGACGAGGACGCCCTGGCCAAGGGCAAAGCGTTCTTCCAGGTCGGCGCGGCCAGCCACAGCCCCGATCATGCGCTCTACGCCTGGGCCGCCGACGCCCAGGGCAGCGAGTACTACACCATCCGCATCAAGGACCTGACGACTGGCGCCGAAGTCGGCACGCCCGTCGAAAGCGCCTATGGCGACTTCACCTTCTCGCCCGACAGCCGCTGGCTGTTCTGGATCTTCCGCGATGAGAACGCCCGACCCTCGAAGGTGTTCCGGCGGCCCGCGCGCGGGGGTGACGACGTCCTGGTCTATGAGGAAGCCGACGAGGGCATGTTCCTTGGCGTCGGGACCGCGTCCGATGACAGCCAGATCCTGATCCACGTCGGCAATCAAGAAACCACCGAGATTTGGTTGATCCCCGCCGCCGACCCTACCGCCGCACCCGTGGTCGCCGCGCCGCGTCAGGTCGGGATGAAGTATAGCCTCGACCACTGGTCCGACCGCTGGGTCGTTCGGACCAACGCCGATGACGCGGTGGATTTCAAACTGTGCACCTCGCAGGCCGCCATCCCCTCCAAGGCCACTTGGGCCGACTGGATCGCCCACCGCCCCGGCCACTACGTCACGGGCTTTGCAGCCTTCGGCGGGCATCTGGTGCGCGCTGAGCGGGTGAACGCGCTCGATCAGCTGGTCGTCACATCTCGCGACGGCGAGGAGCACATCGTGGCCTTCGACGAGGAAGCCTACGCCCTCAACCTGGAAGGGGGCCACGAGTACGACACCACCACCATCCGCTTCGTCTACCAGTCGCCAACCACGCCGCGACAGACCTTTGACTACGACATGGCCACCCGAGTGCGCACCCTGCGTAAGACCCAGGAGATTCCCTCCGGCCACGATCCCGCGCGCTATGTCGCCCGGCGCGTGCAGGCTCGGGCGAGCGACGGTGCCGAGATCCCAATCACCTTACTGATGCTGAAAGACACGCCACAGGACGGCTCCGCGCCGGTGCTGCTCTATGGCTACGGCAGCTATGGCCACGCCATGGACCCCAGCTTCTCGATCCGCAATCTCAGCCTGGTCGACCGGGGATGGATCTGGGCTGTGGCCCACATCCGGGGTGGCTCTGACAAGGGCTGGGGCTGGTTCCTCGACGGGCGTAAAGAGAAGAAGCCCAATACCTTCACCGACTTCATCGCCTGCGCCGAACACCTGATCGCGGAGGGCTATGCGTCCCATGGCAAGATCGCGGCCTATGGCGGGTCCGCCGGCGGCATGCTGATGGGTGCGATTGCCAACCTTCGACCTGACCTCTGGGGCGCGGTCATCGCCGCCGTGCCGTTCGTCGATGTGCTGAACACCATGAGCGATACCACCCTGCCCCTAACCCCACCGGAATGGCCCGAATGGGGCAATCCCATCGAGGACGCCACCGCCTATGACCTGATCGCGAGCTACAGCCCCTATGACCGCGTTTCGGCTGAGGCCTATCCCCCAATCTTGGCCACCGGCGGCCTCTCCGACCCCCGCGTCACCTACTGGGAACCGGCCAAGTGGGTCTCTAAATTGCGTGAAAATACAACAGGTAAAGCCCCGATCCTGCTTAAGATCAACATGGAGGCCGGACACGGCGGCGCCTCCGGCCGGTTCGACTTCCTGAAGGAAATCGCGTTGGACTATGCCTTCGCCATCTGGGCGCTGGAGGGCTCATGGAAATCGGTATGATCATACGCCCCGCCACCGCCGAGGACGCAGAAGCACTAGCCTCTATCTATGGTCATCATGTGCAACATGGCTTCGGCACCTTCGAAACCGAGCCGCCGACCACCGCCGAGATGGACGCGCGGCGAACCGGCGTTCAGGGCTACGGCTTGCCCTATCTGGTGGCACAGATCGAAAGCCGTGTGGTGGGCTACGCCTACGCTGGCCCCTTCCGCCCCCGCCCCGGCTATCGCTTCACCGTCGAGGACAGCGTTTATGTAGCCCCGGACGCGATCGGCAAGGGCGTTGGCCGCGCGGTCCTCGCCGCCGTCGTCGAGGCCTGCGAAACCTTTGGCATACGCCAGATT
>JAYTWT010000619.1:0-4102 GCA_043743295.1 Alphaproteobacteria bacterium
TCGGACAGCAACAGGGCCGATAGCGCGGTCATGAACAATGGCGAGGTGAACTGTAGGGCGGTGGCCTCAGTCAGCGGCAAATGCTGGACCGCCGAGAACCCGCAGACCATCCCCGTCAGGCCGATCACCGAGCGGGTCATGTGGCCAAAGGGGCGTTTGGTCTTCAGCACCTCAAACCCGGTCGTGCGCCAGATGTAGAGGCCGAGTGGCACGAAGGCGAACAGGTTGCGGAACAGGATGATCTCGAACACCGGGATGCCGCGAGAACCGGTCCATTTCACCAGGGCCGAGAGGCAGGCCAACACGGCCATGGCACCGACCCGTAGGCTGATGCCCAGCAGGATGCGCTGCCGTGGGGTATGAAGGTTGGGCGCATCAAGGTTGGCGGGCTCACTCACGTTGGCTCCATACGAGCCGACCGGCGCCGGTTCAACTAAAGCCGCATCGCCGCAACACCGGCGCAGATACACAGCCCCGCCGCCCAGCGCCAGCGGCTGGCTGGCTCATTGAGCACGAAGGCGCCGATCAGCAGCGCGAACAGTACGCTGGTTTCCCGCAGCGCCGCGACCAGCGCGACCGGCGCCTGGGTGAACGCCCACAGCGCGATCCAGTAGGAGCCGAGCGATAGTGCGCCTGCGGGCAGACCGGTCCGCCACTCCGACAGCACGGCGAACGGCGCGCGCCACCCTCGCATGGCCATCGCATACGCCAGCATGCAGAGCCCATCGCCGACGAACATCCACATCGCAAAAGCCATGGCGGACCCCGCGATCCGCGCGCCTTGCCCGTCGGCTAGCGTGTAGGCGGCCACGAAACCAGCGGTCGCCAAGGCATAGCCCAGCGCCTTGGGCGGCAGTCGACCCAGGCCCGCGCCGCCGCGACACGCCATCAAGGCGACGCCCCCGGCGATCAGCGCCACCGCCGCCCATCCGGTCGGCTCCAGGTGCTCACCGAACAGAACGATCCCGCCCACCGCCACGACGGGCGGCGCTGCGCCGCGCGCCAGGGGATAGACCTGCGTCAGGTCCCCATGCTGGTAGGCGCGGATCAGGAACAGCTTGTAGCCCGTGTGGAGGACCGAGGCGGCAGCGATCCACGGCCAGGCCGCAGGGGCGGGCAGGGGTGTGAACGGCAGCAGCACCAGCGCCAGCCCACTCTGGGTCATCGATAGCAGTAGGATCGAGGAAAACCGGTCCAGCCCGACCCGCACAAACGCGTTCCACGCCGCGTGCATCATCGCGGCGACCAGCACGGCCAGGAACACGGTCAGCGACAGCGGTGGCCCCTCCCCAAACCCCCAACGGCGACGTGTTGGCCGGATTCGTCAAGCCGTCTGGCCTTTACGGCGAGGCGTTCGCACGTCCCTATGCGGACAACGTCATTCCTAGGGGAACGAACCGATGCCCAGCTCAATCCTTCAGCCCGTCGTGGTGCTGGTCCTGTGGTCGATGGTCATGTGGGCCTGGCTCTACGCCACCCGCATCCCGGCCATGCAGAAGGCCAAGGTACCGATGGACCCTAATATGACCTCTGCCGATCTGGCCGCGGCCATCCCGGCCAACGTTCGTTGGAAGGCCGACAACTACAATCACCTGATGGAACAGCCGACGATCTTCTACGCTACTGCCCTGGCCTTGGCGCTTGCGGGACTGGGCGAGGGCCTGAACGCCCAGCTAGCCTGGGGCTATGTCGGTCTGCGGGTGCTTCACAGCTTGGTCCAGGCAACGACCAACATCATCATGCTGCGCTGGGCACTATTCATGACCGCGTCCGTCGTTTTGCTGATCCTGGCGGTGCGCGCCGCCCTGGGGGTGTTCTGATGGCCCGACGCCTGATCGATCTGTCGATCCCGATCACCAACGACGTGGTCACCGACCCCGAGCAGATGCGCCCGAAGGTTACCTATTCGCGCCACAAGGACACCGTGCCGCAGATGGCCGTCTCGTTCCCCGGTCTCACCGCGCAGGACCTGCCAGACGGCGAGGGCTGGGCCGTAGAGCATGTGAGCCTCTCGACCCACAACGGCACCCACATGGATGCGCCCTGGCACTTCCACTCTACCACCGATCAGGCCGTCGGCATCCGGCCCGCCCCGACCATCGACGAGGGCCCTCTGGAGTACTTCCTGCAGGCCGGCGTGAAGCTGGACTTCCGCCATTTCCCGGACGGCTACGTCACCACCGCCGCCGACATCGAGGCCGAGCTGGCGCGGATCGGCCATACGCTCCAGCCGCTGGACATCGTGCTGGTCAACACCGCGGCAGGCGCGGCCTATGGCGAGCCGGGGTTCATCCATCGTGGCTGCGGCATGGGCGAGGAAGCCACGCTCTACCTCACCGAGCGCGGCGTGAAGGTGGTGGGCACTGACGCCTGGTCCTGGGATGCCCCGTTCAGCCATACAGCCAAGCGCTGGGCGCAGGACCGCGACCCGAAGATCATATGGGAAGGCCACAAGGCCGGGCGCCTGCGCGAATACTACCAGATCGAGAAGCTGACCAACCTGGAGGCCCTGCCCGCCACCGGATTCACTCTGTCGTGCTTTCCGGTGAAGATCGCGGGCGCTTCGGCGGGATGGATCCGGGCGGTAGCGATCTTGGAGGGATGAGCTCTACTTCGGCGTGAGCTTCATGATCGCGCCGAGTGGGCCGCTCTTCAGCAGATAGATCGCCCCGTCCGGACCCTGCCGGATATCGCGCCAGAGGGTGGGCGGCAGGTCCAGGCGCTCTTCGCCTACCACCCGCTCACCCTTGATCGTCAGGCGCGTGATGTTGCCGCCAGGCAGGCCCTGGGGCTGCAGGCCGCTGACGAACAGACTACCCTTCCAGGCTGGGAACAGGCGGCCGGTGTAGAAGATCATGCCGGACGGCGCGATCACCGGGTCCCAATAGTAGAGCGGCTGTTCCATGCCGGCCCGCTGGGTCTCGCCCGCCGTGATCGGCAGCTTAGCCGGGCCGTAGTTCACGCCATAGGTGATGGTCGGCCAGCCGTAGTCCTTGCCTTTGCGTGCGATGTTGATCTCGTCGCCAGCCTGCGGGCCGAACTCGACTTCCCAAAGCTCGCCAGTCTGGGGATGCAGCGTCGCGGCCTGGACGTTGCGGTTACCAAGGGTCCAGATTTCGGGCCGTGCTCCCGCCTTGCCGACAAAGGGATTATCCTTGGGGATCGAGCCGTCGGGGTTGATCCGCACGATCTTGCCAAGGCCGCTGGCTAGGTCTTGAGCCTGTTTCTGGCCCGCCAGGATCGAGCGCTCGCCTTGGGTGACAAACAGCTTGCCGTCACGCGCGAACACCAGCCGCGATCCGAAATGCAGCGGAGAGGCCAGGGACGGGGTCTGGTGGTAGATCACCGTCAGGCCGTCGATACGCGGCGCGGCACCGTCGACCAGTTTGCCCCGCGCCACCGCCGTGTTGTTGGTCCCGTCGGCCTGAGCCTCGGCATAGCTGAGGTAGATTAGGCCGTTTTTGGCAAAGGCGGGATCCAACGCCACGTCCAGCAGGCCGCCCTGGCCTGCAGACATCACGACGGGCGTTCCGGCCACAGGCTCAGACAAGGCGCCATCCTTGGCGACGATCCGCAGCGCTCCCGCGCGGCGCTCGGTCACCAACATCCGCCCGTTGGGCAGGAAGGCCATCGCCCACGGGTACTTCAGACCTGTCGCCACCGTTGTCGCCTGGAACCCAACACCAAGTTTCTGTTCAGGCGCGCGAGTCTGGCCAGGGAACGCGGGCTTGTAGGGGGTGATCTGCGGACGGGTCTCGACAGTTGCGGGCTGCGCGCTGGCGACACCGGTGAGGACGAGCGTCAAGGCGACGGTGGTCAGGGTTGTCAGGGTCTTGGCCATGCAGTGACTCCGTTTCAAGTGCTGGCATGTCTCTAGCCGTCCCGGACAGTTCCCAGAAGTCCGCTTTTAGATAGTGCCGATATCTCACCTCCCCTTTGCGGGGAGGGGTCGGGGGTGGGGGTGCGAACCTTGAAGCTCAGAGCCGACACCCCCACTCCCAACCCTCTCCCCATCAACCCCCTCTGGGGGTGGATCGCGAAGCGAGGGGGGCCGGGTCGCAAGCGACCCGGTTGGGGAGAGAGCTAGTTAATCCACGCGCGC
>JAYTWT010000620.1:0-8660 GCA_043743295.1 Alphaproteobacteria bacterium
TCAATCTGACTGGGAAGCAGCCCACGCGGAAGCGAGAGCAAAAATCGAAGCCGAGCGCGACAGGCGCTTCGCGCAGCTGACCGGTCTGTTCACGAACGCAGACCTCCCCGACTGGCGAGCCATTGCGCGGCGCATTGCAGTCGAGTTCATCCCGGGCTTTCAAGTCGTGGAGCCGCCCAGGCGTCGCGGGAGAAAGCCCGGCAAACTCGTCGACCGGTCGGCGCTGTTGAACGCTGTGAATGAGTTACTTGCGATGAATGAAGGTTGGAGCGTGCCCAGGGCCATCCAGGCCTTGAGGCGAAACCCGCATTGGGGCGAAAGCACGCCACAGTCTCTATTGGCAATGTACTACGAAGCGAAGGCAGTCGCAGGCGCTGATGCGAAACTCGCGGTAGACCGCATAGAATTTCTGAAACGGATCAACGCGGGGGTTCCTCCATCGGTCGGAGAACTTGCGGCCGGGTCGGTCGGTCGGGACAAAGCGCGAGGGTGATACGCGACGCGATAAGGAGGGGCTTCTGCAATCATGGGAGAGCTTGCCGAATGCGACAAAACCGCACCCAAGAGGCCTTTGGAAAAATAGCCGTCAACAAAAATACGGCATGCTTTTTCGTTGAAAATTTGGGGCGCGAATGAGGTTCGCCGGGGTCGTCCCGGCGGACTGAAACGAGTGCAGCCATGTCCAATTCCGAAAGCATCGCCCTGCGCATTAGCGACGCCGTCGCTGCCAGCGGTCTCTCCCGATCCACCCTCTATGTCCTAATAGCCCAGGGCGAACTCCGGGCCGTAAAAGCGGCTGGCCGTCGTCTGATCTTGCGCACTGATCTGGAGGCCTACCTCTACGGTCTCGCGCCGTCGCGGTCGTGAAGATGACTGCTTTCTCAACAAGCGCTGGCTGTAGCCCCTCCGTCAAGCGTACGGCCTTGATCCGCCGTTACTGGCAGCGGAATGCGGCGGCGGCGGTACGAGCGCTATTGGACCCCATGCCGCTACCGGGCAACGCTTTCGACCTGAACGTACTGCGGCATCTGCGCGGTAAGCTGGTAGCCGACAGGTTCGTGTATATCGTGGAAACCCGACAGGCCCCTGCAGGAGCCGCACATGATGTCGAATTTCGCATCGTTTGCGAAGGATTGGTGGTCGAGCACGGGCGCTACTACGCCATCGACGGGGCAGTACATTGAGTGCCGCCCAACACTTCGGGGCCACGCCGGAGGAGTGGCTGTGGGGCGAACTGGTGGTTGGCGCTGCGCACTTGTTGCCTGTGGTCTCTAACCCGCACGCGAAGATCAGCCCGCAGTCCAGCCTCAAAACGCTCGGGAAGACGCCAAGCACGTTCAACGCACAAGGTTTCGTCGTTGGCATCCCGAAGTGGACCCAGCACATGAGCACGGCCGCTGAGGTCGCCAGATGGAGCGAGAACCCAGACCACGGGATATGCATCCGAACCGGTGATATCGTGGCGCTCGATCTGGATGACGATGAGCAGGCGGACGCCATGGCGGCAGTCATCGTCGAGCAACTGGGCGTACTTCCCACGCGCTTTCGCCCAAACAGCGGCAGACGAATAGTCGCGGTTCGCGTCTCCGGCGCGGTGCTGCGCAAGCGTTCGTTCAAGACGGCATCTCCCTCTGGGCTCGTGGAGCAGCTCGCGGGGGGTCAACAGTTCGTGGCTTGCGGCACTCACCCTTCGGGCGTGCGGTACGAATGGGCCGGCGGGTTGCCTTATGATTTTCCGGAGGTGTCGGTGGAAGCGCTGGATGCCTGCTGGAAGGCGCTTGAGGCGCGCTTCGCCACCGAACCAACCGTCGCGGCTGGTGCGGCCAGCGACCGCTCCCGGCCCGATCTGAAGGGCATCAACGATCCAGTCGTCGAGTACCTCGAAGATCACAGCCTGATCCTGGGGAGAGCCGACGGAAAGGTATTCGTCGAGTGCCCTTGGAAGCATCAGCACAGCAGTGATAGCGGCCACAGCCAGACCGCTTGGTTAGAGGCCGGTGGCAACGGCTACGAGCGCGGCCACTTCAACTGCCAACACACTTCGCACGGTCAAAAGTCTGACGTCGAGTTCCTCGACGCCATCGGCTACCGCACATCGGGATTCAAAGACCTGGGTGACGAAGCGACCGGTGTCGAGCCGCCACGTGACCAACGGTTCCGACCACGGTCTGTCGGTGAAATACTGGCAACGGCGCGCCCCGCATGGTTCGTTAAGGGCGTGCTGCCCAAGGCAGGACTCGCCGTGGTCTACGGTGAGAGCGGAAGCGGAAAAACGTTCTGGGGCCTCGATCTTGTTATGCATGTGGCTCTGGGCCGGCCATGGCGCGGGAAAGCCGTCAAGGCGGGTCGCGTCCTCTACGTGCCCGCCGAGGGGCAGGGCGGCTTCAGGAACCGCGTGGAGGCCTACAAGCTTCACCACGGCCCGTCGGACGCACAGCTGGAACCCTTTGGGATTGTCACGGATGTCCCGAACCTACTGACCATGGATGACAAGGAGATGTCCGCACAGGCGTTGGATTGGGGAGGCGTAGACATCATCGTTATCGATACGCTGGCCCAGGTGACACCTGGAGCCAACGAGAATTCATCGGAGGATTTGGGCAAGGCCATGGAGGCCTGCCGACGTATCCATGAGGCAACGGGCGCTTTGGTGATCCTTGTTCACCATGCGGGTAAAGACCCCACGAAGGGCGCGCGCGGTTGGTCCGGGCTCAAAGGCGGCGCAGACGTCGAGATCGAGATCGTTCGCTCCGGCGACGTCCGGCACGCCCGAATATCCAAACAGAAGGACGGGGAAGATGGGGCGCGTTTTGGTTTCGAACTCCAGTTCGTCGAGCTTGAGACCGACGAAGACGGCGAACCAATTAGCAGCATGGTGGTGGCGCAAAGTGATGCCGTCGCCGCCGACACTCCCCGGCTGGGGAAGTGGCAGGCTGCTGTGTTGAAGGCTGTTGAACTAGCGGTGGGGCTGACAGGTAAGCCAGTACCGGTCGAAGACGTCATTGGACGAGTCGTTGAAGCTGAATTCTACCACCCTGACCCGGACCCCGCAAAACAGCAACGCGACCGGAGGCGTGATAGCGCGATTAAAGGTCTAAAGGACCTATTACACCGTGGTGTACTCCACGAAGCCAACGGTTTGTTGTCGATCCCACTTTCCCATAAGTCCCCATAAATGGGTTTTGTGGCGAACCGGCGCAGCTCGGAGGACCACCATAATCCCACACCACCCTATAGGGTTGTGGGATTATGGGACCGAGCGGGTGCCGCTGCACGCAGAGTTCTGTAGAGAATTTCGGAAAACGCATTTGGGAAACTATCGCTCAGGACGTCATCGAACCAGTACCACCGGCACGGTGGAGGAACACCCTGCCCTTGACCTGCGGTGGCTGCGCCGACGCGGTTTTGCTCAACCCTCATCGCGCCGTATCCTTGATCTTTCCTGGATCGATGGAGCGTCCGGCGTGGCGTCTGCGCGGTGTGCCGTCAGGCTATGCCTGTCCGAAGATTGCGCTGGATACATTGAGGTAGGACCGTCACCGATGGTCCTGCGTCAGCGCGCCACCATCGTGGTGCGTGCGACCGCCTTCGGCGGCTGGCGGCTCTACTATTTGTGTCCAGAGCAGGGGCATCTGTGCGAATTGCTCTACCTCCGAGACGGACGCTTCGCGTCAAGGCAAGCACACCGGCTGTCATACCGGTCGCAGCATCGGGCTGTGGCAACGAGAATAGCCCTATCCTATTTCCGCTAGTCCCGTGGCGGCACGCCAGCCTCACGGGCCAGGGCGTTGATCCGCGCCTGTTGATCCGGGTTCACATCAGACGCCGCGCCCAGGTTGCTGAGAGCGGCATCTGGCGACCTTCCGTCATAGGGGTCTTGGTAGTCCCACTTCGTGAAGTCGGGCTGCGATGGCCTCGTACTAGCCGGGAGGGCTTCCTCGGCGGGCACTCGTTCTACAACCACCCAAAGAAACGCTCCGAGGCCCAGCGCGACAACGACCGCCGCCGCGAGGATTGCACCCGAAGGACGGCGTTTAGGCGCGCGCCCCCCGTCGGGCGCACTACCGTCCCCCTCGACCCGGAAGAAACCGCGTATTACCCAAACCACCACTCCGGTTGCTAGCGCCAAGACTGCGGGCAGCAGCGCGAGCGAGACGAATGTCCCGAGCTGATCCCATTCGAGCAACGTGGGTGGCTGGTCAGTAGTGTAGAAGGCAATCCCGACGAGGCTGAGGAGAGCGGAATAAACGACCAGCACCCTGGTAAGGCCACTGCGAAAATCTATCGCTCTGGGCAATGAACGGCTACGTGCACCACGACCCTCAACCGGGGCCGACGCGGCAGTCTCGAACACCTCTACACTGGGGTAGAGGATATCCTCTGTCTCAACAGCACCGCCGCCGGGCTGCAACCCAAGCGTGACGTCGGGCTCGATTTCATTTTTCAACGTGCCCGCTGCAGGCCTAGTTTTAAGTCGAGAGCTCGGAGACTGCAATATTTTGTAAGAAACAAGTCCTATGACCAACAATACCAAGTGGGTCTTGCTCTGGCTACCGAGCAGGACAAAGAGCAGTAGGTTAGCGAACCAAAGGAAAGCGCAGATGCCTATGGCAGGCCAGTGCATCACCGGGCTTTTCAGGATAACGTATCGGATTAGCAGTGGGGGTACGAGCCCGACTGTCCAAGTAAACGCGAAGCTTACGACCAAATCGAACCAGTTAAGTTCGCCCATATCGTAACCTTGCCTTGGTGGTCTGAGTGGCTGCTCGCCGGTCGTGTTTTAAGGCGCGCTCGCACAAATCTCTGAGCACTGCGAATTAGCAGTCAGGAGAACCCGTCGGGAGATGCCAATAGCACACCTACAGTTCCACTCAAATTTACTAGTACGACGAAGTGTGAATTCGGCGTCAGATTGCACCTGCATCCAGATGGGGCGTCCGCCCCGCCAACCGGCCTTCTCCGGCATCGGTGGTCAACATGATGCGGCCGCTCGCGGCAAAAATTGGAGGACGAAATGAGCCTATCTGGTCAAGACCTGCCGCCATCAGGCCGCAAGACCGAGGAATATCCCCTTATCGTCGTGCGCACTCATTCCTGCAACTACCAGCGTGAACCCCTCGCCCTCGAAAAAGGCCCCGCTCACATCAAGATCGGCTACCGAACCAGTCTTCTGGCGCATCCAGAGGTCGACCCCGAGACCAGGACGCTGTCGGCTGACGCGCGCATTTTTCTCGAGAATGGCGTTCTCGCCGCTGTGCGTCGGACCGACTTCCGCATGTGCATCGTCTGGGGTGTAGGCGACTGCTCCTATGTGGAGCGCGACGGAAACATCAATCCATCCGCCTCCACCCCCAGCCTGGGAATGCGCATCGTTACGCGCCCCCAATCCTAAAGCTTAGCAGCAGCGATTGCGGCGTCACGCCAAGGAGAGACCTGCCATGCTCGGGGCTATTGCCGGCGACATCATTGGTTCACGTTTCGAAGGCGTGGAGAGACCGGGATCGCGTTTCAAGCTCTTCCACCCTGACTGCGCGTTCACGGATGACACCGTTTGCGTGGTCGCCGTGGCGGACGCAATGCTTCGCAGACGAAGCTTCGCAAAGAGCCTTAGAACATTCATCGCTCGACATCCCGACCGGGGCTACGGCGGGATGCTCGAAGAATGGGCTCTTGATCGCAAGGCTGGACCCTATGGTAGTTGGGGCAACGGGGCTCCAATGCGCGTGGCGGCTGTGGGATGGTTGGCGCGCGACGAGGCCGAGGCCATGGACCTTGCCAGGGCGCAGGCGGTCGTCAGCCACGACCATGATGAGGCAATCAGCGCGGCCCAGGCGGTCGCCGTTGCGATTTGGCGGCTTAGAGCTGGAGAGCCCCCCGCTTCGGTCAGAGCGCACATTGCCTCAACGTTTCAGTACGATCTTTCATCGGACACCGTATTCGAGGACGGCGGCTTTGATGTCTCTGCGGCAGGCACTGTTCCGCCCGCGCTGGTCGCCGCGTTTGAAGCGCCCGACTGGGTGTCTGCGGTTCGCAAGGCCGTGTCGCTGGGCGGGGATACGGATACCTTGGCCTGCATCGCTGGCGCTGTGGCTGAGGCAATTCATGGCGTACCTGAGGCGATTACCAATCAGGCCCGGGCCTACCTTACGCCCGACTTGGCAAAGGTCATGGCCTCATTCGAGCGTGCGGTGAAGCAGGGAAGGCGGCGGCGATGGGCAACACTGTTTTAACTTTGGAGTGGGACGGCAACGGTCCTGCCCATTCTGGCCAGTGTACAATGCGGCGCACCCGAAAGGGCTTCGTGGTGGAGGATGAGGTCAACCTCTATGGACCCTTTGCGACAATCGAGGCTGCTCTGGCGCACGGTAACTTCCACTTCGGCGGCACGCCGAACCCCCACCTGCGATGCTCAGCCGCTCTGGGGCGCTTGGAGCCGCTCCGCAGGGCGGCATTCGATCTGGCTGCCGAGCCAGGCGGCGAAGTGTGGATCAACTACGTGCGCTTCAGGCGGGTCGATGACGGCTTGGTAGAGGTGGGGTAAGCGCAGTCCGTTCTCAAACACCGCCACGCAGGACCACGAGCGCTGGAATGTAATCTGATCCGACCCAGATGATCGCGTTCTGGCCGAACTCGCGACCGACCCGGCAGGCGTCGTCGAAATCGATCCCGAGGGCGAGCCAGCTTGGTTCGGCGGGCCAGTCCCCAATGCGACCGCGCCCCTCGCCCGGCAGTACGTTGCGGGCGCAGCCTTCCAGCCTCGCGGCTAGAGCCGCTTGCTCTTGTTGGTTGGCGCGCTCGTCGGTTGCGATCCCCAGCGGGTTGTAGGCTGTGATAAATGCGGCACCCGACGCTCGGTTTGGCACCGCGAATTGTTTCATGGGTTCGCAAGGTTCGCCCACCCGAAGGGCGAAGCTTTCTGCGGCCGGCACACGTTCGACCCAGTAATCCGTCTCTAGGTAGGCTCTCAACGTATCGCCAGAAATCGGTTGAGTGTCGGTGATTACACTGCCCATGTCAGTTCCAATTCCGGAGAGGTTGCCCTCGGATGGGCGGCGCATCCAACATTAAATGCCGGATGGGGAGCAGAACGCGAGGCGCACGATTATAGGTGGGGATTATACCCAGACCTATGCTGCAGGCCGGATGCCCTGAGCCTTCGTATATTCGTTGCGTCGATGGGCCGCGACCCCGAGCTCCCTGAGCAATTCTGATGTCTCCGCCGCAGTCAGTGGGCTAAGGGCTTGTGCGTGTTCCTTGGTTAGCTGCATGCCTCTGAGCGGGTCACTCAAATGTTTGGCCATCCCATCCTCGCCGAGACTGTTGAAGAGCACAAGCAATCCTCGATATCGCACTGAACGTTCCCGCCGCTCGCGGTCGCGTATAGGCTTCGAGAGACCATATTCCCAAACGATCACAATGCAAAATGTGACGAGCAACAGTACCCACCACGCCACCCACTCCTCAGTCCAGCGCAAGGTCCAGTAAATCACGGTCTCTAAGCCGAATATTGCGAAGCCATAACGAAGCAGAAACCCAAAAGTTTCTGTGCTGAAACTTCGAGTTGCACGGCCAAGCATCTTTCGTACTGAACCATCCTCCGTATCTGCGCTGTAGGCCAATATCATCCCCACCAGGAACGCAATCACCGTGCCCGTTCCAGACAAAACTAGCGCGACCATCAACAGTGCGGCTAGCCCTGAGTATATGGAATTGTCCATGAGAGAAGTTGGAAGAAACATGCGCGCGAAAATGAGGGCGATGGCTAATAACAACCCAATTGAAAAAACGTTCATGAACTGGGAAGACCAGCGGATCACGTCGCTGGATCGCTCCTGCCGAACCACTCTTTCTGCGAATGTCCACGTCACTTCGATCTCCACTGAATTCACCCGCCAAGCTTAGGCGGTGTGTTCCGAGTTGGCGGCCATTCGGATGGCCGCCGGGGAGGCCTTCGCTGGTCAGACTGAAATTTGGCGACCCATAAGGTAAAGCTTGCGCATATCCGCACTAGGCTGAAGTCGAATTTGGGGAGGTAACGACCCGCGTGGACTTCGTCAGCGCTCATTGAGACGAGCTGTGGGGGTAAATGTTAGGGTTCAAGGCTTACGCGCCTTAAAAACACGATCAATTACAGTATCATACCGCGTCTCGATGGCTCCCGGAGCAGGACTCGAACCTGCGACAAGTCGGTTAACAGCCGACTGCTCTACCAGCTGAGCTATCCGGGATCAGGCCGTCGAGAAGGCCGGGCGTATACGGCGCCGCGTCGGGGTGCGCAACCCATCTGGCGACCCTTGAAAAAAGAGCCCGACGCGAACGTCGGGCTGGAAACAGTTGGTGATGGTGGGGTGTCTTCAAGGAAGACAAACTCAAGTGTCCGCTGACACGCCTAATGATCCGTTAATACGGACAGAGCGCCGACCACGGTCGTTTTTCCTGGGCTGGACGATTCGTGCGGATCGGTCGATCTACAGCGTCAGGCTGATCAGGTTCAGGTTCGCATGCGTATCCATTTCACCGGTATTGCGGGCGCGGGCATGGCGGCGGCGGCATTGATGATGCGCGAGGCTGGCCATCAAGTGAGCGGCTCTGACGCGGACGTCTTCCCGCCTATGTCGACCTATGTGGAAGGCCTGGGGTTTCCGATCCGCTGGGCATTC
>JAYTWT010000621.1:0-2078 GCA_043743295.1 Alphaproteobacteria bacterium
CTTGCTGGCCGCCTTAAGCTCGTGCGCCAGGGTCATCCCCTCGCCGCCAGCAAATAGTTCCAGCCCCACTTTGTAAAACGAGACGCTCTCGCCGAGCGCGCGCACCAACCCCCGCGCCTCGTCCGCCGAGGGCAGGTCCAGGGGTACGATCAGCCGGGGATCGGCCGCGACTTGCGCGAGGACAGCGGCGACCATCGGAGGCTCCGTTTTGATGCGGGGTGTGGTCCGCAAGTGGCGATGTGGGCTAAGAGTTTGGAATGAGCCAGACAGAGTTCGCGGTCAACTTTTTCGTCGCCCTCTTCGCCCTGATCGATCCGATCGGGAATGTGCCGCTGTTCGCCGCCGCGACGGCTGGGGCGAAGTCCCGCGACCGGGCCTGGATCGCGCTCTATATCTCGTTGTTCGTCTTCGGGTTCCTCGCCTTCTTCTACTTCACGGGTCTAAGCCTGCTGGAGTTCTTTGGTATTTCGCTACCCGCGTTCCGGATCGCGGGCGGGGTGATCCTGTTCCTGCTGGGGCTTGAAATGGCGCGCGAGGATTTCACCGCGTCGTTCGCAGATCCGGATGAGGCACCGGGCGGATCGGGGCGCGCGTTCGTGCGCAAGCGCTTTGAGCGGATGATCGTGCCGTTCGGTATGCCGCTGTTGATCGGCCCCGGCGCGATCTCGACGGTGATCATCTACGCCAGCCAGACCCGCGAGTTCGGCCTCTCCGGCGCGGCGGTCGGGGTCGGCGTGATCGGTGCCGTAGCGGCCTCGACGCTGCTTTCCTTCATGGCGACGCCTATCCTCACGCGTCTGCTGGGCAAGATCGGAATGTCGATCGTCGTGCGCGTCCTAGGCCTGATCCTCTGCGCGCTGGCGGTGCAGTTCATCCTGTCCGGACTGGCGGACAGCACAACGGGGTTCATCCGTCCCGGCGTCGCGAATCCATATTAGATTTTTCGAATGCGGCCACCCTGCGAGGCCATCAGGCTCAAGGCCCAGTCATCAGGAATGGCTTTGACAAGTGCGGCAATCGCCTTGTTCGGCGCACCGGGCACGCAGATGGCGCGATTGGCTTCCACCGCCTCGAACCCGGTCGCCGCGACCTCGTCGGCTCCGAGCCACATCCAGGCCGGCATCGCGCCACTGACCCGGGCGCGGGTGCCGTTGACGTCGTGGAATTCGGTATAGGTGAACCCTGGACAGAGCGCCGTCACATGGACGCCTTCCGCTGCGTTCTCCACATGCAGGCTCTGCGAGAATTTCACCAGATAGCCTTTGGCCGCCCCGTAAAGCGTATGGCCGCCGGATCCAGGGAGCAGACCCGCCAGCGAGGCGACGTTGATGATCCGACCAAACCGGCGGTCTCGCATCCCACCAAGCACGCGATGCACCAGTTCGGACGGGGCCGTCATCATCACCTGGATGAACGCGCCCTGATCCTTCCAGGAGGTTTCGGCGTAGGTCCCGGTCAAGCCGTAGCCAGCATTGTTCACCAGCGCATCTACCGCGCGGCCATGGGCGGTCAGATAATCAAGAATCTGGCCCGGGGCCTCAACCTCCGCCAAGTCGGCGACCACGCTCAGCGTCTCGACGCCATAGCGGTGGCGGATTTCCTCAGCCAGCGTGTCCAGACGATCACCGCGCCGAGCGGTGAGCGCCACATCGTAGCCGTGACTGGCATAGATCCGCGCGAAGGCGGCACCTATGCCGGCTGAGGCACCCGTCACCAGGGCAAGTTTGCGATCCATAGGGTCCTCCGCTGGGGGAGCTCAGACCCTAAGGGGACGTCGGCCCGAAGCAAAGGTGCGCTGCAGCGCGATTGAAGCTCCTGTCGATTGGGTGTATGCGCGCCCGCCGCAGCGGCATATCCAAGCGACTGGAGGGGTGCGCCGTATCCCCTCGGAGACAAACCATGGCGGAGACCTCCGTCGAGAATGGCACCCCGCCCGAGGACGTCGCCCATCATCCGACCAAGGAGAAGTTCTGGGCGCTCGCGCTTGGCTCCGTCGGCGTGGTGTTTGGCGATATCGGGACCAGCCCGCTCTATGCCATGCGTGAAGCCTTGGCCCACAGCAAGGGCGGCGGCGGCGG
>JAYTWT010000622.1:0-10510 GCA_043743295.1 Alphaproteobacteria bacterium
TATTCGGTCTTCAACCGCTACTACAGCAAGGCCAAGAGCTACGGCCAGACGGATGCCCGCCTGATCTTCAATGACAAAAACCGCAAGTACACGATGATCGGCTACGTGAAAAACGTGTTTGACCAGCGCGGCTCAGCGGGCATCAGCGGGGCCCGCATCAGCAGTCTCACCGTGGTGCAGCCGAACTGGGGCTTCGTCAACCAAACGGTGTCCTACGTCCCGCCGCGCAGCTATGGCGTGGAATTGCAGTACCGCTTCTGATCTGAGGCGACGTCTGATCTACGAACGCCCCGACCCGAAAGGTCGGGGCGTTTTCGCATTCAAGCTCAGCGGCACCGCTCGATGATCCGCTCCAGGTCGCTTAGCCGCTGCTGGCGCAGCAAACGACCTGCCGCGAGCAGTTGATAGCGATCCGCCGCGCCGGCAGAGGCGCGCAGGGCCGCATCCGTGTCGGGGTAGGCGGGTGAAACCGGAAGGTTTTGCGGCACGCAGCTACGCAACACCAGGGCCGACGCGGCCGGCCGGGTTGCCGCCCTTTTATGCAGGGGTGGAGCCGGGAGAGACTCAGCGCCCACTTGAGGGGCCGGCGCGGGCTTGCGACCCAGGCTCTGGCATCCGGCCAGGGCAAGCGTCGCGCAACCGGCAGCCAGAACACCCCGGAGCGCCTTGGTCGTCATTTCTTGAGGTTCGACAACACAGCTTGGTCCGCACTTTCCATCCGGGCGCAGGCATCGATGCCTTCGGGCTGGCGCTCCAGAAGTCGCCGGGCTGCGGCCGACACGGCGGGACGCGGGACGTAGGTGGCGACCTCAAGCGATCGCGCTTCATGCGCCATGTGGCAGGCCGAGAGTTCGCCTCGCAAGTTTGACTGCACCCTGGTCGCGACGCGGTTCAATTCGGCGATCCGGGCTTCATAGTCGGCACGCTGAGACTGCCAATTACTGGCAAGAACGCCCAGCGCCGTCGCAAGGGCAACGGCCACGCCCGACGCGACCATTCCGGTCGCCGGGCTCATCAGCATGGTCCTGAACGCTGCCAACATATACCGACCTCAGTCGCCATTCAGCGCAGCTTGAACGCTGAGTCAACTGACGCGCGCACCCGCTGCGATGGCCCCAGCCGCAGTCTGCAAAGTCTATCCGCTTTTCGCCTGGCGGACGAAACAGGCGCGACCAGACGCTTTCAGAGCGGCGCAGAACTTTACTGCGTCAGGGCCGTCTACAAATCCCCCGACCATAGCGCGGCGCCACGTGCGGCCATCGACATCTGCGGATTCGATCCAGGTTGTACGGCCACGAAGCGCCGCACCAAGTCCTGCAAGTAGCCGCTTGGCATCACCCTCCGATGGTCCCGACCCGACCTGAGCAGCAAAGCCTGATGCTTTGGATCGGACGGCGATCTGGATCGGTGGAGGCCGTGGCGGGGCGGGCGCCGCCGACGCCGCAGCGGCGGCGGGCGGCGAGGGTCGAGACTGGGGTTCGGGTCGGGCAACGGGCTTAGGTGTTGTGATCTCGCGTGGGGGGATGCTCGCAGCACCCTCGGCCTGCGCAAGACGAACCGCCGATGAACGGAACGGGCCAGAAAATCCCGGCTCGCAGGCCGCCCGCCACGCATGATCGAGCGCGGTCCCGGACTCAGGCGTGCGCCAGTCGGTTTCTGCGGGCCGAAGAATCTTACGCTCACCCAAGAGGTTTCGCGACGGATAGCCGGTCGTCTCGCCCATCCGCACGCGGCGACCTTCGCAATCCGCGGTAAGCGATACATGCCAGGACATGGCCCCCGATCTCACGCGGATCTCTTCGTTCAGGGCTTCGGCCCGAATCACCACGCGAGGACCCAAACCGCCCCCCGCCGGAAAGGTCGAAAGGATCGACGTCAACGCTTGCGGCGTTACCGCGATAACCTGAGACGGCTGAATGTCGGTTTCCCGCTGCAGCCAGACCAGCAGCGGCTCGCGATCCAGCGATGCCGGAAAGGTGGACGTCTGCGCCATAGACGGTACTGCGCCCACCGTCAGCGCGGCCACCACACCCATCGCCCAGGCCAAAGCCCGCATTCCGTCCCTCAATATCGCCGCCGACTCGTCACGAATCGCTCTGAGGTATTCTAGGAGGTCATCCGCGATCCTCAGAGCCCCATCGTGGCCACCGGCACTCTAGCGTGGAACAATCGCCATCCAACGCCGGGCAGGGCACGCGTGCTTAACGAATTACGCCGATAGAGACTGGGTCCGCGACAAAGGGCCGCAATGGAGTGACTGTCAGGTGGGTAAAGGTGGTGACAGGACCTATCGGAGCCTGCGGGGCCTCGAGAAGACCGCGTCCACCAGCCGTGTTCTGAACCTCGCCGCCCTGGCCACGCGCAACGAAAGCAACCCGGAACACGCGAAAAATCCATTCTTTGTAGCCCATGTACTCAATGGCGCTGTGCTGGTGCGCCACCGACTGCGGGAGCAAGAACGAGAGAATTTTGATCGCCAGAAATTTAGCGCGACCAAGCTGATAATTCCCTTCACCCGTGCCGATCTCAGCCTGGGCGGTCGCTCGATGTTCGTGTCTGAGCGCGGATGGCTGGATGTCTTCGAAGAGCTTCGTGGCGAGGCGCCGGACTTCCCACGCGATGTGGCCGTGCTTGAGGCCATCGATGAACTCCCATCGCTCGATCCGTTCTTGCTGCGGGAACATTTGAAGCGGCGCGGGTTTGACATCAGCCCAACCCATTTTGAGATCTCCGCGCCCGACCTGGCCCGCATGCAGCGCTTCGTGGGCACCGAGATCGCCAAACTGATCGAGTTGGCCTATCGCGACGCCGGCAATATGGAAGGTAACATCTCCCGCCTGGTTGAAGCCTTGCTGTCAGCGCGCACGGACGAGCGCCTGGAGCCGCTGAGGCTGACACTCCGCCTGGACATGGACAACTACAAGGAGGGAATTTTCGCCTGGAAAGGGTTTCTCTATTACAAGTGGATTCTCAATAGCTTGTGGCCGGAACTGAAGGATGTTTTCAGTGAGATGGTTAAGGTCAAGGTTATAGGTCCAGTCGACAATGAACTGGCGGCCGAATTGGCAGCGGTAAAGGTTCGCCTGCGCTCAAAGATGGAGCGGCAAGTCAAGGCGGTCATGAGCCACTTGAACGTCTATGACGCCGTGTTCGCTCAGCTGACCGGGGAAGGCAATGCGATCGCCTTCCGGGACTTCCTGCTGAAATCCCCGGAAATGTTTCTATCGCTGGGCGAAGGCTGCGGCCTGGTCGGCCACATTGCAACATACTGGCGCTATCAATTCCCGCGCGGAAAACCACTGCAGGCTGACGTTGTGACACTGATGGATGTCTTCCAAGATTTCGAAGCCAGTCTGGTCGAGCCAGCCTGATTGTCAGCGGTCGGTGAGCGATCGCTTCCATCAGCCTGCGGCGAGGCCTAACCTGGCGCCATGGCGGTCGCATTCACCCGGGAAGAAGACTACGAGGCGCAGGCCGCGAATCTGCCGGATCGCCCCGTATCGCCCCATCCAAACCTGGTTACCACGAGCGGCCTCACCGCCATAGAAACAGAGCTTGCCGCCGCCCGCGCCGCCTATGCGGCAGCCCAAGCAGAGGGCGGGATCAGCGCCGACCGCACCGCCATGGCCCGAGCCACCCGCGACCTGCGTTACTGGGCTGGCCGCCGGGCCTCCGCGCAGCTCACCGAACCCCAGACGCAGGCTGGGGTCGTCCAGTTTGGTTGCACCGTCGAGGTTGAACGCGACGATGGTCGGCAACAGACCTTCCGCATCGTCGGCGAAGATGAGGCTGATCCGACCAGGGGCAGCATCTCCTACGCATCACCCCTCGCTGTCGCCCTGATGCGTAAGGCCATCGGCGATGTGGCCCTGGTGAATGGTGCAGAGGTCGAGGTGATCTCAGTACGGTAGACGCTGAAACCCCTAGTCTTCCCTAGAGGCGCCGCAGTAGATTTGGCCAAACACGTCATCTGAACGTGGGAGGACTAAGATGTACGATCTCATCATTCGCGGCGGAACCCTCGTTGATGGTACCGGAACCGCGCCCTTCACCGGCGACGTTGCCATCAACGGCGATAGGATCGTTCAGGTGGGCGAAATCACCGGCACCGCAAAACGTGAGATCGATGCAACTGGGCATATCGTGACCCCCGGCTGGGTCGACATCCACACCCACTACGACGGCCAAGCCACCTGGGACCCGTTGCTGGCACCCTCCAGTTGGCACGGCGTCACCACCGCAATCATGGGGAACTGCGGCGTCGGATTCGCGCCGGTCCGTCCCGGTGCCCAGAATTTCCTGATCGAACTGATGGAAGGCGTCGAAGATATCCCGGGGGCCGCGCTGCACGAAGGTATCGACTGGCAGTGGGAGACCTTCCCAGAATACCTCGACGCGTTGGAAGGCAAACCGCGCGCCATCGACATCGGCACGCACGTGCCGCACGCCACCATCCGGGCCTATGTACTGGGTGAGCGCTGCAACACCGACTACGTGCCCAATGCCGAAGAGATCGCCGAGATGGCGCGCTTGGTCCGCGAGGGCGTGGTGGCTGGTGCCCTGGGCTTTTCCACCTCGCGCACCCTGCTGCACAAGGACCTGAAGGGCGTCTACATGCCCGGTACTTTTGCGGGCTCCGACGAGATGCTGGCGCTCGGCATGTCAATGAAGGGCCTGCGCCATGGCGTCTTTGAGATGGTGTCCGACCATCTGGGCGACGATGACGAATGGAAGTGGGTCAAGGGCTTCGCCGAGCAGACCGGCCTGCCGGTGACCCTCGTCGCCACCTCGGCCGGCGCCTACGAAGGCAACAAGATGTACAACATAGCCGAGGAGTCCCGGCTCGAGGGCATGGATATCCGCCCGCAGATTGCCGGGCGACCCACGGGCATCCTCCACGGCCTGACCTCGAACTTCCACGTCTTCATGGCCAGCCCGACCTGGAAGGACAAGATCGCGCCGCTATCAGTCGAGAACCGTGTCGCGCTGATGAAGACGCCGGCGATCCGCGCCGCCCTGCTCTCCGAGGACAGCCCGTTGATCAAAGCCGCTCTGGGCACGAGCGCCAGCGATGCTGCCCTGGCCACCTCGCTCGGTGCGGGCAGCCTGTTGTGGCGGATATTCCCACTGGGCGAGCGGCCCAACTACGAACCTGACCGCGAGCAAAGCGTTGCAGGGATGGCCGAGGCGGCCGGCGTGACAGCCCTGGAAATGATGTACGACCTGCTTATCCGCGACGACGGGCGGGAACTTTTCTACCAGCCGCTGGGCGGCTACGTGACCTACAACTTCGACTTCTTCCGCAAGAACATGCAGCACCCGAATGTGCTGTTTGGCCTGTCGGATGGCGGGGCGCACTGCGGTGTGATCGCCGACGCCGGGATGCCGACCTTCATCCTCACCTATTGGGGCCGCGACCGGACCAAGGGCGAACAGTTCCCACTGGAATTCCTGGTCCGCAAACTGACTAGCGACACGGCCCAGGCTTACGGCCTGAACGACCGTGGGCAATTGAAGCCCGGCTTGTTGGCGGATGTGAACATCATCGACTTCGAGGCCCTGCGCCTGTTCCGTCCGGAAGCGATCAACGATCTGCCCGCCGGCGGCAAGCGGCTGGTCCAACGCACCGAAGGCTATCGCTACACCGTGAAGTCCGGACAGGTCACCTTCGAGGACGGCAAACACACCGGTGCCCTTCCCGGCGGTCTGGTCCGGGGCGGTCGCGAGGCGGTAATCCTGCCGATGGCGGCGGAGTAGAGGGCTACACAGACGGCGGAGGCTTCAGCAGCCAGCCCATCAGGGCCAGCGCCGCCAACGCCCCCGCGACCTGCGCCGCAACGAAGGCGGGAGCCGAACTGGGTGCGATCCCGGCGAAGGTGTCGCTCAGCGACCTCGCCAGCGTCACGGCCGGATTGGCAAATGACGTCGAGGCCGTGAACCAGTAGGCGGCGGTGATGTAAAGGCCCACCGCAACGGCGGTGAAGCCCGGTCGAGCGCGCGAGACGCCCAGAATGGTGACGATCAGTCCGAAGGTCGCCACCGCCTCCGACCACGCCTGCGCAGGGCCATCGCGCAGCTTTTCCGAAACCTGCAGGATCGGCTCCGCGAACATTGCATGTGCGGCCCAGACCCCCAGGACAGCGCCCAGGGTTTGAGCGACGCCATAGGCAACCGCCATGCCAAGCGAGATTTCGCGCAGCAGCGCCATCACCAGCGTCACCGCCGGGTTGAAGTGCGCCCCGCTGATCGGCCCGAACACGGTAATCAGTACGATCAGCCCGGCACCTGTCGCCAGCGTATTGCCTAGAAGGGCAATGGCGACGTTTCCACCGGATAGCCGATCCCCCATAATCCCGGAGCCGATGACAATAGCCAGAAGCAGCGCCGAACCGAGGGCCTCCGCGACGAGACGCCTAGCAGAGTTGAACATCAGCAGGTCGTCCCCTCTGCGATGCACACCTGACTTGCGATCAAAGCCAGCGGCGCGCAAATCTCCGGCTTTCCGGCGCAGCAGTCCTCCATCAGGAAGGCCAGGAGTTCACGCATCCGATCATAAGCCGCCGTGTAGATGATCGAGCGCCCCTCTCGGCGCGACGCGATCAGCTCCGCGCCGCTGAGGATATTCAGGTTCGTTGATAGGGTGTTTGGCAGGGCACCGGTGGCGCGGGCGATATCACCCGCCGCCATGCCCTCAGGCCCCGCCTGAACCAGCAGGCGGAACACCGCCAGCCGACCTTCGTGAGCCAGGGCCGACATCGACAGGACAGCGGCGGACGCCTGCATTAGCAGCAGGCCGCAGTCTTGGCGGGCTCGGGCACCGCAGGCGCGCCGCAGCAGGCGGTAGCCTCTGGCGCGGCGGCCATGGCCACGCTGAGGTCTTCGCCATAGCTGGTGGCTTCCCCAAAGGTGTGGAAGGTCTCCCAACGCACGCCCGACGGATCGGTGACCCAGCTCTTGTCGGACTGCGCATAGCAACAGGTGGTGGCCTCCTGATCGAAGGTCTCCGCGCCAGCGGACTTCAGGCGGGTCGCCAGCACGCCGAGGTCAGCGGTCGAGTCCACCTGGATCCCCACATGATCGACTCCCATCGCGCCGCCGCGGGCCGAGATCGCGAAGTTCACGAACGGGTCGTCCAGCATCCACTTGGCGTAGTCGTCCTTCACCACGCTGGGCGCGGCACCGAACAGGATCTCGTAAAATGCGATCGATTGGGACAAGTCAGGCACGCTGACGTGTAGATGTAGGCGCTTCATGGGAACCTCGGTTGAGTGACGTTATATATTCTAGATTTCGAGAATTATCGAATCGTCAAGTCTCCGTTCTATGTGCCGTACAGGCCCGCCAGCCTTTCCCGCTCCACCTTCGCCGCCGATGCAAACGCCTCGCTGGACCACAGCCGGTGCTCGCCACACGCATAGGCCTTGGCGTTCTCAGCGTACATCCAAGCGTTGAAAGCATTAGCGAGGGCGTTGTTGCGCTCGCGGACCGCCTTGCCTGGCGCGCCCATGACGATGGAGTTGGCCGGGATGATGGTGCCCTCCTTCAGAAACGCACCCCCGGCGATGATGCTGTTGTCGCCGATCTCACAGCCATCCATCACCGTGGCCCCGATGCCCACCAGCACGCGGTCACCGATCCTGCAGCCGTGCAAAGTGCAGTGGTGGGTTATGGAGCAGTCCTCGCCCACAATCGTTGGCGTGCGGGCACCGTAGTGGATCATCACGAAATCCTGGATGTTGGTTCGGGCTCCGATCCGGATGAATTCGCCCTCCGCCCGCATCACTACATTCGGCCAAACCGAAGCGTCCGCCGCGATCTCGACCTTGCCATAAATCTGGGCGGTCGGATGTATCCAGGCCGTAGGATCCACTGCGACGTCCGGACCGAAGGACAGGCTTGTCGTCATGAAATTCCCTCAAGCAAAATCCGCCTTAGCCGACATGACGTGGCCAAGCCGCGCAGCATAAGGCCCGTAGCGCGGCCCCCACGTTTCGCATAGCGTCTCGGAAAAGCGCAGTTGGGGAACGTCATGGGCATGAGATTGGCGATTGCGGCGACTATGCTCGTGGTACTCGGCCACTCAGTCCCGGCTCAGGCTGCAGGCGGCTACAGCGCCAAGATCCGTCGTACAGCCTATGGCGCGCCGCACATCAAGGCGGCTGACTTCGGAAGTCTCGGCTATGGCGCAGGCTATGCAGCGGCCGAGGACAACTTCTGCGACTTCGCCGAGCGGGCCGTCACGGTAAATGGCGAGCGCGCCCGCTACTTCGGACCCGGCGACCACAACAGCAATATCCTGAGCGATATCTACCACCGCGGCCTGATCGAGAGCGGACGGCTGGAAGGCTTGCTGAACGGTCCAAAAGGGCTCAACACGCCATCCAAAGACGCCCGCGCCCTGATCCGTGGCTATGCAGCCGGGATCAACCGCTACGTCCGCGATACCGGTGCCGCTAACTTGCCTGATCCCCGATGCAAGGGCGCAGCCTGGATACGGACTTATGGCGAGAACGACCTCTGGCGGGCCCAGCTGGCAGGCCAGCAGCCGACCCTGATGGAGGGTGTCGCCGGCGCGGCGCCTCCCGGCGTTGCCGACCTCACCGCGCCCCGGCCCGCAGCTGAGAAATCACCCGTGCCGGAAGGCCAGGGCAGCAATGCCTATGCTCTGGGGCGCGAGGTCACCAAGACGGGTCACGGCGTCCTTTTGGGCAATCCGCACTACCCATGGGACGGCATCAACCGCTTCACGCGCATGCATCTCATCATACCCGGCAAGCTGAACATCGTCGGGGCCGGACTGCAGAACAGCCCGACCATCGGCATCGGTCACAACCAGTGGATGGCCTGGACCCACACCGTCTCGACCGCACGGCGGTTCGGGCTGTTCGAACTGACCCTCGATCCAGCGAACCCGGCGGCCTATCGCTATGAGGGCGCCTCAGTGCCGATGACGGCCCGGGCACTGACGATCCAGGTCAAGACCGAACAGGGCCTGATCCCGGTCACTCGGACGCTCTACACGACGCGTTACGGCTTGGTGGTCGAGACCGCGACCCTACCCTGGACGGCGGCGCGGGCGTTCGCCATCAAGGATGCACCGGTCAATCTGCGCGGCGTCGATCAGTACATCCAGATGTGGCAGGCGCACAGCGTGCGTCAGTTGGCAGCTACCCTCAGCCGCTATCAGTCCGCAGGCTTCAACACCACGGCGGTGGATGCCGGCGGCGAGGCCTTCTACGGCGATATCGGCCCCCTGCCCTATGTCACCGACGCCAAGGTTGCGGCCTGCACGATCTCGGACCTCGGCCGCACAAGTTGGACGACCCAGCGGATACCTGTGCTCGACGGTTCCCGAGCCGCCTGTGATTGGGACTCCGATCCGAAGGCGGTCGTTCCCGGCATCTATCCACCCTCCGCCCTGCCGCAGATGTTCCGCAGTGATTACACCAGCAACTCCAACGACAGCTACTGGCTGACCAATCCCAAACAACCCCTGGCCGGATTTGGTCGGATCTTTGGTGAGGAGGCGACGACCCGCTCGCTGCGCACCCGCCTTGGCCTCAAACAGATCGAGGAGCGTGTCGCGGGTACCGATGGGCTTGGTGCACCTAAGTTCGATCTACCTACCGTGCAGGCGGTGCTGTTCAAGAACCGCAACCTGGGCGGCGAGATGGTCCGCGACGATCTAGTCGGCCTTTGCCGGCGCGAGGCGGCGGGCGCACATCCCGAACTGGGAGCCGCCTGCGACGCGCTCGCGGCATGGGACCTGAAAGTCAACTTGGACAGTCGCGGTGCCCATGTGTTCCGCCTGTTCGCCGAGAAGGGGGGCTTAAGGTTCAAAGTGCCGTTCAATGCCGCCGACCCGGTGAACACGCCAAACACCCTGGACGTCGCCGATCCTAATGTCCTGGCCGCGCTGGTCGGTGCGGTCGACCAACTCAAAACTCTGAGCATCCCGGTGGACGCCGCCCTGGGCGATATCCAGAAGGAGCCGCGCGGCGCCGAACGCATCGCCATACACGGTGGGCCGGGGCCGGAGGGCATCTTTAACGTGATCACGCCGGTGGAGCTCAAGCCCGGCTTCGGCTGGACCAAAATCCGCCATGGCTCCAGCTGGATCATGGCGGTGGAATTCACGGACAAGGGGCCGATCAGCCAGGGCGTCCTGAGCTACTCCCAGTCCACCAATCCCGCCTCACCCCACGCCGCCGACCAGACGCGTCTCTATTCGCAGAAGGGCTGGGACGACCTGCGCTTTACGGAAAAGGCCGTGATCGTGGGGACGCTGTCCAGACGGGTGATCAAAGAACCGCGTCTGCCGTAAGTTCCGCGACCAAAGAAGGGCGTCGGCACTGCAATTCGGCGGGGCCCTGATTGTCATAGGCCAACTCTGGCATCATTAGATTTGACCATGACCCCAGACTCCACACCGACCTCGTCAGACCTCGTTATTCGCCGTCCAGATGACTGGCACGTGCACCTGCGCGACGGCGACATGCTCAAGCAGGTC
>JAYTWT010000623.1:0-3968 GCA_043743295.1 Alphaproteobacteria bacterium
CGCGCGAAGTAGGCGCAGGAATACTGCATGTCCTCGTCGAGGAACCGCCGATAGAGATCGTAGGAAAGGTCGTAGTGGTGGGCCACGTTGCGTAGAGACGCGACCCGGTTGTTGGCTTCACGCCAGGTACGCCGCAGCCAACGTCGAAGGCCGTTGCGGCCGGGCGGCTTGTTGCGAGCGTTGGCGCCGATCAGGTCGATGAACTCTGCGATCTTGCCCTGGGCGAGCACCAGCCCGCCGTCCATATAGGCCTCGCCGACACCCAGCCCTGGCTTGGTCGCGATGCGCGCCGCCCAGGCCGCACTGGTGATTGTCGCAATCAGTGGCGGTCCTGATCCGTCGCCCAGCCGCACCTCAGCTCCGCCCGGCAGGCGCAGTGTCAGATCGCCCTCGCGGACTAGGTTGCCCAGCACGGACCTAAGGCTCATGGAAACGTCCCCTGATTTGCGCGCCACACTATTGTCAGCACGAGAAAAACCAAGCCGCGAATTTTGGCGGCAGCCCCAGTGCCGAAGCGGTGACGAATTGTGCGCAGCGGGTTGACTTCAAAGGGCTGCCTACCTAACTGCCCCATCGACGTTGGCACTCGTGGGTGGTGACTGCTAACAGCCCCGCTCCGGCGCGCCCGTCACAATCGAATCAAACCGTTCCGAACGGAAAGAGAGAGAAAACACATGGCGTTTCGTCCCCTGGGAGACCGCGTCCTCGTCAAGCGCGTCGAGGAAGAAGAAAAGACCAAGGGCGGGATCATCATTCCCGACACCGCAAAGGAAAAGCCGCAGGAAGGCGAGGTCATCTCGACCGGCCCCGGTGCCCGCGACGACAACGGCAAGATCCAGCCGCTCGACGTTAAGGCCGGCGACCGCATCCTGTTCGGCAAGTGGTCCGGCACCGAGGTCAAGCTTGATGGCGTTGACCTGCTAATCATGAAGGAAAGCGACATCCTGGGCGTCGTTTCCTAAGCCCTCGCGCCCCTAAACACCCTTTCAGAAAAAGAGAACACGAACATGGCTGCGAAAGACGTCTATTTCGCCTCCGACGCGCGCGACCGTATGCTGCGCGGCGTCAATATCCTCGCCAACGCCGTTAAGGTGACCCTGGGCCCCAAGGGCCGCAACGTGGTCATCGAGAAGTCCTTCGGGGCTCCGCGCTCCACCAAGGACGGCGTCTCGGTCGCCAAGGAAATCGAATTGGCTGACCGCTTCGAGAACCTCGGCGCCCAGCTGATCCGCGAAGTCGCCTCTAAGACTAACGACAAGGCTGGCGACGGCACCACGACCGCCACGGTCCTGGCCCAAGCCATCGTCGTCGAAGGCCTCAAGTCCGTTGCAGCCGGTATGAACCCGATGGACCTGAAGCGCGGCGTCGATAAGGCGGTCGCCAAGGTTATCGCGGAAATCAAGTCTTCGGCCCGCAAGGTCACCACGAATGCCGAGATCAGCCAGGTCGGCACCATCTCCGCCAACGGTGACACGGAAGTCGGCGAGATGATCGCCCGCGCTATGGAAAAGGTCGGCAACGAGGGTGTCATCACCGTCGAGGAAGCCAAGACCGCCGAGACCGAGTTGGATGTCGTTGAAGGCATGCAATTCGACCGCGGCTACCTGTCGCCCTACTTCATCACTAACGCCGAGAAGATGGAGGCCGATCTCGAGGATCCGCTGATCCTGTTGTTCGAGAAGAAGCTATCCACGCTGCAGCCCCTGCTGCCGGTGCTGGAAGCCGTGGTCCAGTCGGGCAAGCCCCTGCTGATCATCGCTGAAGACGTCGAAGGCGAAGCGCTGGCCACTCTGGTGGTCAACAAGCTGCGCGGCGGCCTTCGGGTTGCGGCCGTCAAGGCGCCGGGCTTCGGGGATCGCCGCAAGGCGATGCTGGAAGACATCGCCATCCTGACCGGCGGTCAGCTGATCTCTGAAGACCTGGGCATCAAGCTGGAGAGCGTCACGCTCGAAATGCTTGGCAAGGCCAAGAAGGTCTCCATCACCAAGGACGACACCACCATTGTGGACGGCTCAGGTGACAAGGCGGGCATTGAAGGCCGTATCTCCCAGATCAAGAAGCAGATCGAAGACACCACATCGGACTACGACAAGGAAAAGCTACAAGAGCGTCTGGCCAAGTTGGCCGGCGGCGTTGCGGTGGTTCGCGTCGGCGGCTCGACCGAAGTCGAAGTGAAGGAAAAGAAGGACCGCGTCGACGACGCCCTGAACGCGACCCGTGCGGCCGTGGAAGAAGGCATCGTGCCCGGCGGCGGCGTGGCTCTGCTTAAGGCGTCCAAGGTTCTGGACGGCTTCAAGGGCGACAATGCTGACCAGGAAGCGGGCGTCGCGATTGTGCGTCGCGCGCTGCAGGCCCCGATCCGCCAGATCGCCGAAAACGCCGGCGTCGAAGGTTCGATCGTGGTCGGCAAGGTGCTGGAGAATCCTTCGCCGACCTTTGGCTTCAATGCTCAGACCGAAGAGTATGTCGATATGGTCAAAGCTGGCGTCATTGACCCGGCGAAGGTGGTTCGCACCGCCCTGCAGGACGCGGCCTCGGTCGCTGGCCTGATGATCACCACGGAAGCCGCGATCGTCGAGGCGCCCAAGAAGGGCGGCGGCGGTATGCCCGGTGGCGGTGGTATGGGCGGCATGGGCGATATGGACTTCTAGTCCAGGCTCATCAAAGCTTGAGAATGGAGGGCGGGATCGAAGGGTCCCGCCCTTTTTCTATGTGCCTGCAGTCACTTCCGATCGTCGCGAAGCACCATCCCGCCAATCCAGCTGGCGACACCGGTGACGATGGCGGCCAGGACGCCGGCCAGGAGGCCGTGGACTGAGAAGCCGGGCAAGAACCAGGCCACTAAGCCGATCATCATGGCGTTCACCACCAGGAGGAACAGACCCAGGGTGATCAGGGTGATCGGGAACGTCAGAACGACCACGACCGGTCGGACAAAGGCGTTGACTACCCCCAGCAGGACGGCGGCGATGATCAAGGTCGCAGTGGTGTTGACATGCACGCCGGGCACGATCTTCGAGGCGACCCAGAGACCTAAGGCGGCAAAGACACCGCGAACAACGAATTTAGCCAGCATGGCGACCTCTTTGGAAACCCAGATGCCATTCAGCCTGGGCTCCTGAGGGATGATTGTCTACGCGTCGCTACGCCGAAAATTCACCCCGAACCGATAACTGTGTTCCGCCAAACAACGGACTGTTCATCAATATCGATCACTCTTCCTAACGGCCACATCCGTTGAGGAGTTGCCGCGGGGGATGTCAGGTCGAAATGCGCATCGGTTGGAGCCCGCTGGACCGCCGACTTGACGCGGTGGCGGCAACCTCGCGCGATACGGTTGTTGCGCGCGTTGCGATTGCAGGCGTCTTTGCGATCCTGATCACCGTCAATCTCAGTCTGTTGATGGCCACTCTATGGCTGGGTGTCTATCTCGCAGCCGAGGTGTGGAGCTGGTTCGCCTGCACGCCAGCTGTGAAAGGCAGAATTTTGGGGAGGGCCGGCCGCCTAAATTTTTTGGGCTCTCTGTTGGTGTCCGGGGGTGTTTGGACCCTTATGGCAGGGCTCTATTGGCAGGTCGGAACAGAGCCCTCGCGCCTCGTGGCATTCTCTATCTTGGCGGGGGTGCTGGTGCATGCCCAGTGTTTCTGCTTTCGCGCGCCGTTGGCGCTGGCCGCCGTGGCCTCGCCGTCAGCGGCGATGCTGTTCATCCTGCCCCTGGGTCTAGGCGGCTATTCCGGTGGCTCGCTGCTGAACCTTGGCGTGGTTCTGATCCTATTGATCACGTATGTAATCATGTCTGCCCGGGCGAACATGAAAACCGCTGAGGCGCTGGAAGCTGCCGAACGCACAGCGGTCGCGGCGAACGATGCGAAGTCTGCCTTCCTGGCCATGGTCACCCATGAACTGCGTACGCCGATGAACGGCGTCTTGGGTATGACGCGGGCGCTGCAACGCACCCTGCTGGACCC
>JAYTWT010000624.1:0-1530 GCA_043743295.1 Alphaproteobacteria bacterium
ATCACTTATCTGGACGAACAAATCGGTCGGATCGTCGGTGCTCTCGAGCGAACGGGGTTGGTCGAAAACACGCGGATCATTTACACCACTGACCACGGCGACAACCTCGGTACCCGTGGGCTGTGGAACAAATGCGTGATGTATCGGGAGTCCACCGGCATTCCGCTCATCACGGCCGGACCCGGAATCGAACCGGGCAAGGTCTGCAAGACCAACGTCAGCCTGGTGGACATCTACCCGACCGTTCTCGCCGGCCTGGGCCTTGAACCCACTGCGGCCGAGCGCGAGCTGCCCGGCGCATCGTTGTTCGACCTGGCCTCCAGCCCCGACGATCCGGACCGCGTGGGGTTCAGCCAATACCACGCGGTGGGCGCGGCGACCGGCGTCTTCATGCTGACCCGCGGCCGTTTCAAGTACCACTATTACGTCGGATTTCCCGCTGAACTGTTCGATCTTGAAGCCGATCCCGAGGAAACGCGCGACCTGGCTGGCGATCCGGCATTCGCCGGCGTGGTCGCCGACCTTCAAGCGCGGTTGCGCGCCATGCTCGATCCGGAAGCCGTCGACCGGCAGGCAAAAGATGCCCAGAACGCTCTGGTCGCGCGTTACGGCGGGCCCGAGGCCGTCCGCACGATGGGCAATACCGGAACCACGCCTCCGCCGCTGAAGTTTGAACGCGAGAAGTGATTGTGATGAGAGCCCGCTGACCTGTCCGTCGCGGCAGCCGGTCAGGGCATCACGATCCCGAACGCCACTGGCCCGGCCGCACCGAGCGGCGGCCCTAAGATTTCATCTCTCGACCCGGATGTCTTGATCGCGGATCAGGTTTTCCTCCGCCGTGCTGAGGACGCGCAGTTCCTTTTCGAATTCGGCGGGAGACTTGCTGATGTGCAGCTGGTGAGCCAGCGTATCGAACGTGACGGCAAGTTCGCGGCTGCGTGCCGCGTTCGCGATGGCCTTCGCCAGCGCATCGACCAGGGGTGCTGGCGTCTTGGGTGGGGCGGAATAGAACAGCACCACGTCGTAGTCGTAGCCGGGGGCGATCGTTTCCGCGATCGTCGGAACGTCCGGCAGGATTGCAAGGCGCTTGGCGGAAGTCACTGCCAGGGCACGGCCGAGCCCGGACTTGATCATGGGCGCCGCACCGCCGATGTAGGTCGACGCGAAATCGACCTGGGCCGCCGCGGCCGCTTGCGCGGATTCGAGGCCGGACTTGTATGGAATGTGGTTGACCTTGATGTCGCCAAGCTTGGTTGTGAGCACCGCGAAAGCCATGTGCGCGCCGGAGCCGTAACCGCCGGTGGCCATCGAGACGCGGCCAGGCCGCTCCCGAATCGCCTTGAGCAGATCCTCGACCGTTTTGAAGGGCGATTGCGGCGGCACCATCAGACAGAAAGGTGCGGTCGCGAGGCTGCTGATCGGCACCGATTGCTTGAACAGGTCGTACTTCTTGTACAAGGTCTGGTGCGTAATATGGCTGCTGGCGAGCAGGCCCATGGTGTACCCGTCGGGTGGCGCGTTGGCCAGGGC
>JAYTWT010000625.1:0-1588 GCA_043743295.1 Alphaproteobacteria bacterium
TCGCGCCCCGCCTTGGCACTAAATCGTCCGACCGCCGTCTTGCGCGCGGCAGTCCGCATCGGGCGGGAGGCGTCAGGATCCCGGCAGGCCGCGATCAGCGCATCCGACAGCGCATCCACATCAAAGAACGGCAACAGCCGCCCCTCGACACCGTCGGTGATCGCATCGTGCAGCGGCGCGGTATCCGAAGCGACGATGTAACAGCCGCTGGCCATGGCCTCGACCAACGACCACGAGAGCACGAACGGGTAGGTGTAATAGACGTGGGCCACGCCCAGCCGCATGGCCGCCAACATCCGCTCATGGGTGACTGCGCCCAGGAAATGAACGCGGGTCGGATCATAGTCGACACCGGCGAAACTGACGTCTTTCCAGCGCGCGCCTTCGGGTGCGTTGCCGCTATAGGCGCGCCGGTTGGGGTCACCTGCGATCAACACCTGGGCATCGGGCACTTCGGCCAGCAGGCGGGGGAGGGCGCGGGCCAGGAGGTGCAGGCCGCGCATGGGCTCCATGGCGTTGTTCACATGCGTGATGACCGGCGTACCCGGCGCGATGATCCGTCCGTCGTCCAACAGGAAGGGTTGCGGCGGACTTGGCCGAATGGCTTCAACGTCCACGCCCTCATGGATCACCCGAACTCGCGCCTGCAATGATAGCGGCAGGGTCCCCGCTTGAAAGCGGGTCGGCGAGACGATGGCATCGGCCTCGGCGTAGGCCAGCGACATCACCACGTTCTTGGCCTTGATGCGAAAGGGTGTCTCTTCGTCAAGGGCCAGGAATTCGGTATCGAAATCCACGTCATAGCCATGGGCGTTGTAGAAATATTCGGCGAAGGCGACCTGCTTGGCGGCGGGGAATAGCTCGCGCAGGAAGGTCGTCTCACCCCAGCCAGGATGGCCGATGATCACCGCAGGGTCCCACCCCTCGGCTTTTAGGGCGCGGGCGGCGTCATGGGCACTACGACCGCGAATCAGGTCGGCTTCAGCACGCACGGCCAGCGGGAACACATCCGTTCCGGTGCCACGCGGCAGGGTGTAGCGCGCCAGGCGAACCCCGCTCATCCCTGGCGAATGGGATTGACCGACCGCCACGCAAGGCACGCCGCGCGCCAGCAACGTGGTCGCAAGGTCCCGGAACTGGCCCGGAAAATTGTTATGAACGAAGAGGACGCCTTGGGGCATGGCGCGCGTTTACCCCGCAGGCATTACGCCTGTCACGCTCGCCTTCGCCCCTTCGGGCTACGGCGCGGCAGCCTTCGCTGGAGAGGGCTTGCCGAGCCGAAGCGTGCTTTGCACGCGAAGGCTGGTGCGGCTAGAGGGACTCGAACCCCCACGGTTTCCCGCTGGTACCTAAAACCAGTGCGTCTACCAATTCCGCCATAGCCGCGCGAGACACGCCATCGCGGGACTTGAGCTCTACGTCAAGGGCTAAGCGAAGTTGGGGGCTAAGGGGGTTGGACCTGTCATCGGGCCGTGACATAAGAGCGCCGGCGCCGCCGGACCCTGTTCGGCGGCCTTCCCCGTTTGTAAGGGACCCGGCGCAAACCGCGCCGTGATCCCCAGAGCCTGAGAATGTCGATGCAGATCGT
>JAYTWT010000626.1:0-21737 GCA_043743295.1 Alphaproteobacteria bacterium
GCACGCAGCATTGGTGCAAAAGTGTTGGTCCGCGGCCTGCGCGCTATGACCGATTTTGAGTTTGAGTTCGCCATCACCGCCATGAACCAGGAGTTAGATCGCGAGCTGGAGACGGTATTCTTCATGGCCGATCCACGCCACTTGGCCATTGCCTCCAAGCTGGTCAAAGAGATCGCCCAACTCGGGGGCGAGATCGACAAATTTGTCAGTCCCTCGGTCAAGACCCGCCTGCTGGCCAAGTTTGAGGCCGCCTGACCTCTGGCCTTTGCGATGATCGCCCGCTACGAGAGGCGCCGATGAAGATCATAGCCTCCCTGATGGCCGCAGGCCTTGTCGCGTTCGGAACGCAAGCCGCGATCGCCCAGCCAAAGCCGGTCGTTGCCCCCGCCGCCAAAGTCGCCGCGCCGGCAGCCGCCGATTGGCGCACCCCAAATCCCGACGACGTACTGGTGATCGACACCAACAAGGGCAGGATTATTGTCGAGATGGTGCCTGAGACGGCGCCGCTCTACACGACGCGCATGCGCGATCTGGCCAAGGCGCATTTCTTCGACGGCCAGACCTTCTTCCGAGTGATCGAAGGCTTCATGGCCCAGACCGGCGATCCCGAGAACCGCGGCACCGGCGGGTCCGACCAGCCCGACGTGAAGGCCGAGTTCATGTTCCGCCGGGGTCCGCAGACGCCCTTCGTGCTGATGCAGGACCAGAGTGTGGCTGAGATTGGCTTCATCAAGTCACTGCCGGTCGCCACTCAGTCGATGATGCTGGCCCCCATGACCCGTGACGGCAAGATCGCCGGCTTTGGCCTCTATTGCCCCGGCGTAGCCGGCGCCGCGCGGGGCGGGGAGGACGATTCGGCTAACAGCCAGTTCTTCCTGATGCGCGACCACTATCCGGCCCTTGAGCGCCGCTATTCGGCCTGGGGCCGGGTGATCTTCGGCCAGTCGGTCGTGAACGCCATCAAGGTGGGCGAACCTGTCCCCGATCCGCAAGACAAGATGGAGCGGGTGCGCCTGCTCAGCGATATCCCCGAGGCCCAGCGGCCCAAGGTTCGCGTGATTGATCCGGTCGGTCCATGGTTCAAGGCGGAGATCGCCCGGACCTTGGCTGCCAAGGGCGCCGACGTCTCGGCGTGCGACGTAAACATTCCTGTTGAGGTGAAATGATGGACGCTGAAAACACCCTGATCCTTGAGCTCGAAAGCGGCTCAGTCACGATCACCCTTCGCCCGGATCTCGCGCCCAAGCATGTGGCGCGGATCAAGGAACTCGCGCGCGAGGGCTTCTATGATGGCGTTGTCTTCCACCGCGTGATCCCGGGATTCATGGCTCAGGGCGGCGATCCGACCGGCACCGGCTCGGGCGGCTCGAAGAAGCCGGACCTGCCGGCGGAGTTCTCCAAGGAACCGCACGAACGCGGTGTCTGTTCAATGGCGCGCACCAACAACCCCAATTCGGCCAACAGCCAGTTCTTCATCTGCCTCGACGACGCCAAGTTCCTGGACAGCCAGTATACGGTCTGGGGCGTGGTCAGTGACGGCATGGACCACGTCGATGCCTTGCCCAAGGGCGAGCCGCCCCGCAGCCCCGGCAAGATCGTCTCGGCCAAGGTCGCGGCAGACGCCTAGAGCCGAGTGCCGGGCGTGCTGTCGGGCCTTGACGCAGGACGCCTTGCGTGTGCTTCACCTCGCCTTTCATGAAGCTGTCTGACTTCGACTTCCATCTACCGGACGACAGGATCGCGCTGCGGCCCGCAGTACCGCGGGACTCAGCGCGACTGTTGGTGGTCGAGCATGGCCAACGGCTTGCCGATCTGCAGGTGCATGACCTACCGAACCTGCTGCGCACCGGCGATGTTCTATTGGTTAACGACACGCGAGTGATCCCGGCGCGCCTCAAGGGAGTTCGCACGCGGGGAGCGAACCGCACGCTTGTGGAGGCCACGCTCCATCGCCGACTTTCGCCCCAAACCTGGACCGCCTTCATGCGACCCGGCAAGCGCCTTGCGCCCGGCGACCGGATAGGCTTCGGATCAGCCGAAGACCTGATCGCCACCATCCGGGGGAAGGGGGAGGGCGGCGAGATCACGCTCGATTTCGATCTGTCCGACCCGGACCTGATGGCGGCCATCACGCAGCGGGGGATGATGCCCTTGCCGCCCTATATCGCCGCCAAGCGAGGCGAGGACGCCCAGGACCGCGGCGATTACCAGACCATCTACGCGGCTGAAGATGGCTCTGTCGCCGCGCCCACGGCGGGCCTGCACTTCACGCCCGAACTCTTTGAGCGACTGGCCCAGGTGGGCGTCCGTGTCGAGCGCGTCACCCTGCACGTCGGTGCCGGCACATTCCTGCCGGTCAAGACCGAGGACCTCAGCCAACATCGCATGCATGCCGAATGGGGCGACCTGGATGCCGCCACAGCGGAACGTTTGAATGCCGCCCGAGCCGCCGGTGGGCGCATCATCTGCGTAGGCACGACCTCGCTCAGGCTTTTGGAAAGCGCCACGGATCCGGACGGAACCATCTGCGCCTTCCAGGCCGAAACCGCGATCTTCATCACGCCCGGCTACCGCTTTCGTGCGGCGGATGGCCTGATGACCAACTTCCACTTGCCGAAATCGACGCTATTCATGCTGGTATCGGCCTTTGCGGGTCAGGATGAGATGCGCGCGGCCTATGTGCATGCCATCGCCGGTGGATATCGGTTCTATTCCTACGGCGACGCCAGTCTGCTCTGGAACCGTGCTCGATGACTGGCTTTCCCTTCTCGATCTCAGCCACCGATGGCCGAGCCAGGACCGGCGTGCTGACGACCCCGCGCGGCGAAATCCGAACACCGGCCTTCATGCCGGTGGGCACAGCCGGCACCGTCAAGGCGTTGACCGTCGAGCAGGTTGCAGCCACGGGCGCGGATATCCTGCTGGGCAACACCTATCATCTGATGCTGCGCCCTACGGCCGAGCGCGTGCAGAGGCTCGGCGGGCTCCACAGATTCATGCGCTGGGACCGTCCAATCCTCACGGACTCGGGCGGCTTTCAGGTCATGTCCTTGTCCAAGATCGCCAAGGTGAAGGAGGAGGCAGTCACATTCCAAAGCCACCTCGACGGCAGTCGCCACGTGTTGTCTCCCGAGCGGTCCATCGAAATTCAAGCTGACCTCCTAGGGTCGGATATCGTCATGCAACTGGATGAGCTTGTCGCGCTACCGGCGACGGACGTGCAGGCCGGCGAGGCCATGCGGCGGTCCGCACGCTGGGGCGAACGCTCTAAGGCGGCCTTTGGTCAGCGCGACACTCAGAACCTGTTCGGCATTCAGCAGGGCGGGGTCAGCGAGGATCTGCGGCGGGAGTCTGCCGCCCGCCTGACCGATACGGAATATGACGGCTATGCCATCGGTGGGCTAGCCGTCGGCGAGGGTCACCAGGCCATGTGCGAGGTACTCGACTATGCGCCCGGCATGCTGCCGGCGGATCGCCCGCGCTATCTGATGGGGGTCGGAAAGCCCATCGACTTGGTTGAGGCGGTCTATCGCGGCGTGGACATGTTCGACTGTGTTCTCCCCACCCGCTCCGGCCGGCATGGTCAGGCCTGGACCTGGTCCGGCGCGATCAATCTGAAGAACGCCCGCTTTGCCGAGGATGAGACGCCCCTGGATCCTGAAAGCACGGTGTCGGCGAGCCGCGACTATTCCAAAGCCTACCTGCACCACTTGGTGAAGTCGCAAGAGATCTTGGGCCAGGTCCTGCTGTCCTGGCACAACCTAGGATTTTATCAGACCCTGATGACGGGCCTCCGTCAGGCCATCGTCGAGGGCCGCATCGAGGCGTTCCGACGAGACTTTCTCAGCCGCCAGGCCGGGTCGGAAACCTCGGCTTAGCTGAGGTCATGGACGTCGCCGGCTTGGTCTCAGGTGCAGCGAGGCGTACGCGATAGGGCGCGGCCTGCTGCCCGCAGGCTTTCGTCTCGCCCAGCCCCTTCAGATAGGCCCGACGAACGCTGCCGGCCAGGATCGCCTCCAGGACTAACCTATCGCGGGCGGCAGCTCCCGAGACCCGCCGTACAACACCTCGGAAGGGAATGGCACCCGAGGCCAGGTCCGCGCCCAGGCCGAGCGCTGTCGACTTGCCCCGTTCTGCCATCGAGGCGTCCTCCGGCGGAGGTCGGTCAATGTCCGGGCCTAGCGCTGCGTCCAGAGGCGCGATCAGCACGGCAAGCTGACGGCAAGTCCACTTTGCAGGCGGACGGGCATAGGGGTCAGCCATCGCCTGGATCAAAATGTCCGGGATATCGGTCTTGACCACATTCAAATCGCGTAGCGGGGCGGTAACAGCTCCGCCAACGCTCTCACGCCGTGCCTGTTCTGGCGTTTTAATCTGCTCGATCTGCTCTGGGGGCGCTTCAGGCACCTGGACGACGGACGGTCTGGGCTTGGCGCTATGCGATTGACCCTGAGCTGTGGTTGCCAAGCCGGTTCCCATCAGGGTTGCTACGATCAATCGAACGAATGCGTTGGCCATACCGGGCACCTTACGCCTGAATACGACACTGTTAAGCCTGATCACGCCGAAAGCGGCTTCCCCTTTGCCGTCGTGGCCTCTAGGTTCCGCGCCGCTTCGTTGATGCACCTTCGGGTGCTTTGGCGACGTGGGCCGGTAGCTCAGTGGTAGAGCATTCGACTTTTAATCGAATGGTCGTGAGTTCGAACCTCACCCGGCCTACCAACATTTTGATGTCTGGCGCGCCTGAGATGCCATGAAAAAGGGGCCGGTGCGGTCGCCCGCCCGGCCCCTTCTCAGTATTCAAATTCGAGTGTCAGTTAGACTTGGCGAGGTAGGCCTCCAAGGCCTGTCGCGCAACACTCTTGCAGCCGCTGGTGTCGGCCACCCGGATGATGTCTTCCAGGGTGGTCAGGGTCTCGATGGCTGGGCAGATGCCGCCGCGGCGAGCCCCGAAGGTGCGGCCCTCGGGGGGGGGCTGAACCAGGGCGCGAAGGGTCTCGAAGCGGGCCGCGTCCGCGGCGGCTAACTTCGCGCCGGGAACAGACACGCCGCCGGCCGCACCGCGTAGCGTTGTGACTTCGCCGGAGGCTCGCATGAGCGTAACAGTTTGGCCGGTGCCCAAGGCGACGCGCGTGCCGGCGTCAAAGGACTGGCCTCGTTTGATCGAGGCATCCGTTGAGTTGACCACGATGTAGTCACTGGCCATCGCAGCGCCACTGAAAACCAGCGATAGCGCAATACCTGTCAGTAGTTTCCGCATGATTCTAACCCCGTCGATCTGTCGTACGATTGTGATCCGCAGTGAGCTCTATTAACACGTCCAAGCCCTGAACGGTACCTGAACAAGCTCGTGTTGCTTCAATTACGTGGTAGGCTGCGGCCTAGACGCAAGACGCCGAACTTCGCCATCCATACGATTCCGCGCTCTAAAAAGGTCCGCCGGTCGGCCGGAACCTCGGCGAGCAGCGCGCCGAGTGAACGTGGACCAACGGTCAGGCGCCGAACAATATCCTCGACTTCAAGATCGGTAGGCAGGCGTCCGGCTGTATTACGAACGCCGGCGCGACGGAGCCATTCGCTGGCTTCGCCGGGTGCAAATGGGCGTTGTAGTGCCACCAATTCGGAAATCTGCAGCGCGGCGCTGGGATAGGCCTCAAACATCCTGAAGGGGTCGAGACGATATGGATTTTCCCGCGGGGCCTGGGCAACCGCAGATTTTCGCCGTCGCTCCAGTTCCGCCCAAAGCGCCTGATACTGCGGAATAATGACCCGCCAGTCGAAATCCTGCGCTGCACGCTGTTTCGCCGCCTCACCCATTTGGCGACGTAGGTCAGGCTTTGAGAACAGTAGCGTCAAAGCCTCAGCAGCCTGATCGACATCGACGGCCGTGAAGAGGGCCGATACGCCCGCATAGGTGTCATAGTTCACCATCCGGTCGGCATGGGCATAGGCTAGGTCAGCGCCCAGCCCTGGCCTTGGCGTCAGCGTCGGGATGCGGAACCCATCCACCCCATGTCGGACGCTCATCTTGTAGCCGTCCCAGTCGCTGATTACCGAGGGAAGACCGGCCGCCATAGCCTCGAGCGGCGTCAGCCCAAAGGTCTCCTGGATGTTGTCTGACAGAGAGAGGAAGACGTCCGCCGCCGATACGATCTCGTCGCGGGTCGTCGCGGAGGTGTCGCCAACGGGGCAGAGTATGACGTCTGGACAGAACGCAGCGGCGGCCTTGAGGAAGTCCTCTTCGTCTTTGGGTCGTCTCGCACCACCGAACAGGATCCAATAGATCGGTGTTCCCAGGCGCTGGGCAGCGTCCTGAAGCGCCAACCCCATCGGACCGGGGTGCATCTTCGTGGTGGTACTGAACCGACCGAGATGAAGGGCCGCAGGCGCATCCTTCGGAATCCCTAGGCGCTCACGCCAGCGTATCCGTGCGCCTGGGTGCTGCCGGAAGTCTTCGACATGGACACCCAAGGGAATTGTAACCAGTTGAGCTGGCGGAATGCGTGTCGCGCCGAACCGTTCCTGAAAGTAGGCGGCAACGCCCTCCAGCAGGGTTTCAACCGCCTTCTGGCCTGCAGTTGAGGTGCAGATCAGCGCATCCCAAGGTTCGATCGGTGCCAGCAACAGGCTAGAGATCTCGTCCATGATGTAGGTTTCGGCGATGGTATGCGTGATGCCGGTCAGGGAGTAAGCGGTTCCCCCGAACGCGCGCCTTGCCCAGGCTTCACGCTGGAGTTCCGGCGTCGGGATGAAGAGGGCACCGGCCTCCTGCACGCGGGCGCGATCTTCACGCGCGAACCATTCGACTGGCGCGGAGGCGGGCCCGAGCCGCTCGATCAGCGCCTCGAGCTCACTCTGCTTTCGATTGTGGCCATTCCAGAGATAGAACCGCTCCACGTCAGCATGGGCCAGAAGGCCGCGCAGGAACCCTTCCCCGGCGGAGTTGCGCCCCATGGGACGCGGGATGGAGGCGTCAAAAGGCTCCGTGTCGAAATGAATCGCCGCGTTCGACATCAGGGCGTCAGACGTCGCGCCGCTGGCGGGTTCAGCGCACGGCCGTTTTTGTCGACGCGTTCGGGAGAGGTCCCGACGCATCGCCGACGATCGTAAAGGGCGCCCAGAAATAGGGGTGGCCGAACTGTTCGCTCTGCTGAAGTGCGACCTGCGCATACATCATAGCCTCGCCTTTGGTCGGTGACGGCGCAGAGAACATCCCGGTCATCAGGCGTACGGTAGCAACCGAGTCTACCGACCAGTGCGAGACAATTAGCGAGCGACCGCCAGCATAGATGACCGCGCGGGTCAGACCGCCCAACGCCTCGCCACCGCCCTGCATGCCCGTGGTCGTGGCGTCCCCACCCGAGCCGCCGGTGTCGCAAGCCGAAAGCACGACCAGGTCCGCATCCAGTTTGAGATCCAGAATCTCACTTGTGTCGAGCAGGCCGTCGCTATCGCCAGTCCCCAACGACGTCATCAAAGCCGGTTCCGGCAGGCAGGCTGAGGGCTGCGGGAGCAGACCATGGGTCGCGAAGTAGAGGACTTTGTAGTCCGACAAATCTGTACGGGCTTTCACCGTGTCGTCGGTGAAGGCGGCACCCGTGATGATCACGTCGTCCTTCGCGCCGCCGATGCTGGCTCCGACTTCACGCACCTCGTCGGCGGTGTCAGGTAAGGCCGGCATCTGCAATAGCGCCAGGCGCGTGTTTTCGCAGACACTCGCAACATCTCGTCCTGTACTGCGGATGCTTACCGAGCGGCGAACGACGGAGGAATACGCCCGGTTGTCGCTGCGCTTGGGGGTCGAAGGGTCTGCAAAACCCAGGAAATTGCGCTGCGCCTTCGACGGCGCAAACGCACGCGATTGCATAAAGCTGGAGGCCGACAGCACTAGGGTGGAATCGATCTTTGCACCTAGCCAGGCCACCTGCCGATAGTCGGGATCCTTGCCCGGCGCAGTCTTGGCGAGGATCGCTGACGGGTCGATTGTCACCATGGTCGCCACCGGCAATGAAATGAGCCCACCGTCGGGCTCATATATCAGGTGTTTTGCAGCCCTTAGCTCGCCCGAAACGGGGCCAAAGAGCTGTTGGAAGAGCTCATATGACTTCGCTATATCGAACGGCGGGAGGGAATCTTCCTGTTCGAACGAGGAGCGCAGCCGAACCGCCGCGGCCGCCCCGCCGCCCCTGGTCAAAGCGATCGCATAGGGTTTGACGACCGATTTTGAGACTAGAAGGCCGTAGCCGCGGCTGTTGAGCAACAGCACCTTCAGATAGACCTCGTCAGTCTTGAGGGCCTTCTGCAAATCGGCCAGCGACGCTTCGGACGAGACCAGTTGGGCGTATCGCGGGTTCGCCGACAACAACTGGGTTTCCAGCGCATCAGACTGGGTTTGCAACAGCGCCAGCCGGGCATCGGCGTCGGTCTTATCCTGGCCGACATAGGCGTTAGCAGCTTGGAGGTTTGCCACCTTGGCTTCCGTAGCCCTTAGGTCACGTCGGGTGTCTTCCAATGCGCGAACCAGGCCCGTGATCGCGCCGTCGCCGGAGGCGACCCGGGCGGCCAGCTTCGAGACGGTCTGTGCCGTCGCATTGGAAACCACGCTGGAGGTGGCGCTAAAGAAGCGACTTTTATAGTCGTCGGCCTTCGCGGGGTCGCTTTCAATCCGTTTAATTAGCAGGTCGAAGTACGGCGCGGCGTCATCCGCTGATGCGCCCAACGCTCCGCGTTGATCTTGGAAGAGTTTGAACGCCCGGTCATAGGTCGCCAGCGCGGCCTCTTCCTGTCCGGCTTGAACCTGAGCACGCCCGAGATCCAGCAGCAGGCCGCCCTCCGCAGCTGTGCCTGCGTGACGCAACCGGATGGTGCGGACGGCGGATGTATAGCGAATGACCGCCTGTGCAGGCTGGCCAGAATCCATGTCGAGCTCGGCCAAGTCAGCTTCGATGCGCGCGCGCAGCCACACGTTCAGCGCGCCGTTGGATTCCGCAGCCGTCAGCAGCCGCGTCGCACGGTCCAGAGTTGCGCGAGCGCCGGCGATGTCGCCTTGCGCACCCATTGAAGACCCCGCAACTTCAAGGGCCTGCGCGTCCTGTACGATCAGACGATCCGCCAGCGTGACCTGGCTTCCGCCCAATACGTCACGACCCGCCGCTCGACTGTTCAGGGCGGTCGACAGGTCGGTACCGATCGCCACCGTGCCGTCATCAGTCTTGGTGATCGACGGTCCGCCGGCCGCGATGCCGCGCGCGGCACGCGCGGCTTCACTGGCCTTTAGCGCGCTTTTTCCGGCCTCGACGGCCTCAGCGAAACGTCCGGCATTACGTAGATGCAACGCCCGGTAGGTGCGGGCTTGGCCGGTCAAGAAGGGGTCTGACGCCGCTGCTACCTGCGCGTCGGCATCGCGGAACAGGCGATCTGCCTCAACGAACCGCCCGTTGTTGGACACATTAAGCGCTAGATTGAGCAGGGCCTCACCCATCTCTGCGGGCGGCGCACGCCGGGCTTCAGCGCTGGCCACCAACGCCTGAAAGTCGGTTTCAGCCTGCTCGAAGCGCCACTCGTTGTTCTGCACATAGGCACGCGCCCGAAGGCGGGCGGGGTCTGCGGCCGCCGCAGCTTGCGAGCGAGCTAGGCCGCCCGTCGCACCACCAAAGTCGGCAGCGATCTCGGCGCTGGCCGCTGACGATTGAACCGCAGACGCTGCTGGCGGTTTTGCTGCACCAGAAATGACGCGCAGGCCGGTCTCCAGGACGTCGGCGATCTGGGCCGGACCTTCGGCGACGTAGAGCGCGCCGCCTTTAGGTGCAGCATAGGTCAGGTAAGGCGACTTGCCGCCAAGGCTGCGGCAGGCCCTTCGCGATACGCTGCCAAGACCGGCAAGCGTGGCCGATTTGGCGTCCGTGTCGCACTCCGCCCGCGTTTTTGTCGCCGTTTCCCAGGCGGGGGCATCGGTGGCTTTCGGCAGGGCATAAAGTCGCCCAAGGCTACCCTCCCAGCCACGGCATCGGATGTTCCAGCCGCGACGACCGGCGGCCTGCACCACCGGGTCATCATAGTCGCGAACCGCCTGACAGACCGCGCCGCTGGCACCACTCTGCCCCAGCGGGATCAGATCCGCGCGGGTCTGTGCCTTGCCCGGATCCGAGAGCGCTATCGCCGCGAAGGTCGCGACAAGCAGGCTTTTGGCGATCATCTTGGGATTGATCATTTTTTCTGCCTGCGCTGGCGCCAGATTTCTTCACTGCCGGTGCCGGTTGTCACCGGATCTTGAATGATTTCGTCGGCATCGACTGGCGCAACCGACAAGAGGACCGGCGGGCTCGTCACCGCCGCCGGGGCTAGCGCTGCAGCACCGGCCTCTTCCGAAGTCTGCGAGTCAGGTGATGGAGATTTCTTGCCGGTCGGTCCACCACCTCCCGCTCCGCCTGGTCCAGGCAACGCGTCCCGTGCGGCCAGAATTCCGGCATTCAGCTGCCCAAAGAGCGGCCCATCGGAGCTGGAACCCCCGACGCCTGAGGTACCCCCACCGGCAATCGAGCCGACCGCAGATAGCGAACAACTACGTGTGCCTACATCGCAGCTATTGAACTTGTAGGCCGCGCCGTCCGGTTTCGGTACCGTCGCCCCGGAGGCGTCGACCACTGTGAAGGTCAGCGAGCTGCTGGCGGTCGATCCGCTGAGAACCTTGCCGTCGGGCGAGGCCACAACACCAAAGAGGTCCACCAACTTCGGCGGGTCGATGATCAGCGCTGGCGTGAATTTTCCGGTAAAGAAGATCCCGATCGGTTGGCTGCTTCCGACGCTAGCTGCGTTTTGTTGAACGACCTTGTTGACCGCTGAGACTTCAAGTCTGCCTGTGGCGACAAACACGCGGAAGCGCTCGTCCGCCGTGGGTGCGGCGCCGGTCGGCTTGCCGGCAGCGACGTCGATGTCGCCGATCGCCGTCCCCTGAATAAGGGTGATGAAGCGTTCAGAACCGAACAGAATGTCCTGTCCAGCGGACAGTCGAACCTCGTCGAACGCGCGGATGTCCGTGTAGTTTCCATTGGAGAAGGTGGCCGCACCGAGCCCACCGCTGATCAAGATTGAGGTGGGTTGCCAGGCCTTATCGGTCGCATCGCCGATGCGGATGATGCCACCGCTGGCCGTAGGCGCGACGGTGCCGGTCACCCGCGCGGTGCGCCCTGAACCGACGAGGAAGGCCACGTTCGGTGTCGAAGCCGGATTGATGGTCAAGGCCTGGAGGGCCAGATCGCCGCGCGTCGCACTCGTAGTCGAACCCGCAAAGACCCGTACCATGCCAGAGATGCGAAGCTGGCCGAAATCGGTGTTGTCCAGCGTCAGCATTCCCGATGCATCACCGGCGACCCCGCCAACCCGGATCGCGCCGGCTCGAGACTCGATCTGAGCCGTCGGCGCTGTTACGATTCCTGTCAGGTCGAGGTCGCCCGCAAGAATCCGGATATTCACGCCAGCCGTTGCCGTCGTGAGTGTTGCCTTGCCCCCGACGTCGAGAGTGAGGTTGCGCCCTGCGTTAAGGGGCGTGGTCGAGACGAAGGCACCGGGAGAGGTGATCGATAGATCGCGGGCAACCGGAGTGATCGTTGAGCCTAGGGACAAGGTCGAGCCCTGGATAATCAGATCGCGCCCGACCTTGTAGCTGGTCGTGGTGACCCCTCCCGTGAGCGCGCGCAGGATCAGGTCTTCGCTAGCTGAAACATTGCCAGCCAGGACCGTGCCGCCCAGCAGGGTTACCGAGCCAGCGTCCGCACGCACGTCGCCAACGCGCAGAGCCCCGGCGGCGCTAACCGTTATGTTCCGGGTTGCCGACAGCGCCGTAAGCAGTGTGAAATCGCCCGTCGTGCTGCCGAACGACAGGTCGCGGCCGGATGTCACCGCATCGAGTCGGACGGTCGGCGCGCGCAACGTTGCATCCCGGGCCGCGCTGACCCTGAAGAGGCCGGGCGTGTCCTTGAGTACATCGACCACCACGTCGCGCCCAGCCAGCACGCTAATCGAAGTTGCCCCCGTGACGCCACCGGTTCCCAGGCCCAGCTTGGCGTCGAGGTCGGTCGACTGCACCACGACGACGCGGCCGTTCCCGGCGGTATCCGGGTTCCCGACGAAGCCGGTGGTGACGATATCGGGCGCGGATCCGGTCAGGTTCGCAGAGCCCAGGGAGGCCGTCCCATGCGTCGCCAGGATGAAGACGTCGTCGCCGGCATTAGCGGTACCAACAATCGCATCGCCACTGCTGGCCACCACATAGATATCGCCGGTCGAATTGGCTGTGCCGATCTTCAGGCTGGCGGCCTGCGCGATGAACCGGGGTGCCGTCACCGTCCCAATTTCCAGCGCGCCGCCCTTCAGATTGGCGATCGTACCGGCGCTGACCGTGTCAATCTTGGCCGAGGCCAGATCGAGCGTGATGTCCTGGACGGCAGAGAGCGTGATAACGCCCGCCACCGTTGAGGTACCGTCGCCCAGAGTAATCCCGCCACCTGACGTCACCGACAGTTTCTGAGGTGCTGAGATCGCGTCGATGGCGACATCGGATTTGCTCGTGATGGTGCCGTCACGCGCGACGCCGACGCCGGCCAGCTTCACACCACCTTTGGAGGCGTTCACCGTTAGCGCGCCAGCGCTTACCAGACTGTTGGAGCTGACGCTGGCCCCGTCGACAGCCAAGTCGCGATTGGTGACAATCCGCCCAAGATCAATGCTTGCGGTCGCCGCGATCCGGGCATCTCGGCCGATTGTAATCGACGATATCGCGGCGGGGTCGAACAAGGTCGATGTTATCGTTTCCGACTCGATGACAATAATCGGGCCGAATCCGTTGCCGTTGCCGCTGCCATTGCCGTTGCCGGACCCATTGCCATTGCCGCTACCGTTTCCGTTTCCGGGGTCGACGCAGCTGTCGCCGCCCAGAGTGCAGGTATCGATTGGGTTCTCGTCCGTGAAAATGCTGGCCGGATCCTTGAATTCCTCCGAAGGCCGCAGCCAGGGCCGGCCGATAATCCGCCCCACATTGCGGACCTGTAGGTCGCGTGAGGCGGTGGCGCGGTTGAGGTAGATGTCGGTAGCCGCTGCGCCTTCGACGGGTGCCGCCGCTGCGCGATTGAGGATTCCTCCGCCGCCGGACAAAACGATGTCACCACCATCCGCCTTGGCGGCAGAGGCCGTGATCATGCCTTCAAGGTTGATGACGGCGCTGCCGATCGCCGACTTACTGACAGCGGCGACGAAGACCGAGTTTGCCCGCGTTTCGCCTGCGAGATCGACAGCAATCTGTCCTTCAGAACCTGCGCTGACGTCGGGCACCAAAAAATCGACAAGATCGAAGTCACCACCCGCACCTGGCGCGAGCCGGATTTGGAAGGTTTTTGCTGAGCCGTAGAGGACGCTACCCTCCGAAGCCGTGACGACAGCGTTGGCACGCGTGACAATCGTCGGCCCGACGAAAGCCACCATTCCGCCCCTGGCGTTCACCTGGGCATTGGACAGAACCCAAAGTCGTGCACCGGGCAGAGCGTCACCACCGGTGAAAGAGAAGAGCGTATTCGTTCGATCCAGGAAGGTCCCGGTATTGATCGTGCCGATCCCGAACAGCAGACCCCCGGCATCGATGCGGGCACCTTTGCCAATGATGATACTGTTCTGCGAGACGAACCAGATGTTGCCGCCAAGGGCACCGCCGACACGACCCTCGACTATCCCTTCGATCTTGGACGGCTGAAGACCGATGATCTTATTGAGAACGATCCCATCGCGCGAAGCGAAGTTATAGGTGACGCTTTCGTCTGGCCGGACGTTGAAAGCGTTCCACGAAATGACAGTCCGAGGTGCGTTGAGGTTGATCGTCGTACGCGCGACGGTCTCGGTGATGACCGGCAATCCACCGCCGCTGTTGACCTCAGAGAAGGACCCGACCGGCAAAGCTTTGATCGGCGTAGGCGACGTCACGACCAGGCCGGCAAGAACGCCGCAAATGGCCGTCCGCGCCAAAAGGTGGCGGCGGTCTGAAATGGCGGGAAGCGTGGAATTCATCTTCAGCATGGTCCGCACCTTCTGATCCTATAACAGACTTGCTGTAAGTTGGATCAGGATACGATCTGTGGGTCGACGACCGCCAGATCGCGTCGAATCGATAGGGTGAGCATAGGTCACCTCAAGATTTGCCCGATTGAACACCCGCATCACTACCCCTGCGCCAATCGACTTCAAGGTCTTGGCCCTGGCTAGGCCCGAGAGGGCGGCGTCGTTGTTCCAGACGCGCCCGGCGTCTACGAAGGCATAGGGTGCCGCCACCAGCTTTGGATGCAGTTGCATCGGACCGTAGCGCACCTCGAACGCACCCGAGACGCCCTTGTCGCCCAGCAGCGCCGCCGGATCATAGCCACGCCCAACGGTCAGACCGCCAAGTGCCATCTGTTCGTAGGGCAGCAGGCCCTTCGAGCTGTACTGCGCCTGGGCGCGCACCATGGCGGTGAAGCGTTCGCTTAGAGCGACATCCACGCCGCCCTGACCCTTGAGAACCCAGGTCTCGGGCTCGGCAGCCGCACGCGAAAGGCCCAGGTCGCCGGCCTTGCTGCCGCCCAAGACCGAGAGGCCCTTGCGGACTGTGGTTGAGCCGACGAACAGCGCCGGCCGACCCACCAGCTCCGTGCGATAGTCGCCGTCGGCGCGAGCATAAAGGGCGCGCACATTGTCCTGGTTCCGCTGCAGGCCGCCGCCGATACTGGTCTTCTGATCAACGAAGTCGAAGCCCGCTGCGACGTTCAAGTTCTGATTGCGCGACCGGATGAGAGGGTAGGCACCCTCGAGGTTGCCCACGACGGATTTACTGAACACGTCCAACGATTTCAGAATATCACCGGGTCGGCTCTCGCCATAGACGATGGAGGCGCGGCCCAGCAGGCCGTCGGATCCGAAGCGCGCTGTGCTGGCCAGTTGCACCAGCCATTGCTCATTGGAATCCAAGGTGTGGAACGCGGTGAGAGCCGTGCTCTCGCCGAACTGGGTCTTTGCCGCGATCTCTCCGCGGACCAGGCCGCCCCAACGCCCAACCTGCTTAGAGCCGCTGTTCTGTACATTGGCGAACAGATCCGGCCCGTCCTTCGTGACGGTAAGATCAATATCGACGGCACCGCGCTCAGCGCTGGTCGATGGTCGGACTGCGGCGCGGACCCGGAGGCCGGGCACGTCTGAGGCCAGAAGCAGGTAGCGTTGTGCCTTGGCCATATCGAACGGTTTCATACCACGAAGCCGCTCAGCGTAGCGTTCAACAGCCGCTTGCGCCGGCCCGACATCGCCGCGAACCCGCACGTTGACGACGTGCGCTTCGATCACTTCAAGGATCAGCGCGCCCTGAGCGATGCGCTGCTCGGGAATCTCGACGCGGGCGAGAACGCCGCTGTTGAATACAATTTGCGCCGCGCGATCACGGATCGCGCAAATGATCGATACTGGCTGCGGCTTGCCCAGGTATTCGGCGTAGGCGCCGCGAAGGACGTTCTCGTTGACCGCTGTCAGACCCTTAAATGTCACCGCATTTAGCGTGACCTCGACGGTTGACTCAGAAAGAGGGCAGGGGCCGGGCGGCTCCGGCGAGAACGCGCCACCACCACGGCGCGGCGGGGGGCGCGAGACGCGGGTCGCGGGGTTGAGTTCCGCAGCGCTGGTGCCGGGCGCACCCTTACGCGGCGGCGGCTTCGTGGACTGAGCCCAAGTTGGAACGGCGGGCGTAAGGGCTGTCGTGACCATCACAAGAGCGCAAAGAGACGCCTGCAAGCGACGGTTTGACACCTCGTTAAGACAGTCCCTCATACGCATCGCCCCCAGCAAGCCGACAACGAATAGCCGCTCTGCACTCAGTTGTTAAGGACCAACGCTGATGACCGGTCGAGGACGTTTCGTCGATCTCGTAGGAAAATGGACCCGTAAGGTCGAAATCAGGCTACCGAAGTTTTTGCGACCTCGCTAAGACTAGGGTAGGTGCGCCGGGGGAGAAACATGGGGGCAGCACAATCGTCACGTGTCGCGGGCGGCCTTGCGCTGGTCATCGCCTTGCTTCTTTGCGCCCTAGCGGTGCTGGGCGGGCGAGCTGCAACTGCGGCACCTGAGCCGCAGGCCGGCAGAGGCGTGCATGAAGGCGTGGCATCCTGCGCCGGGTCGACGTGCCATAGCCGCCAAGTCGATTCGGGCCTCAACGTCCGCCAGAATGAACTGATCACTTGGCAGGACCCATCGAGTCCTGCAGGCGTCCACAGCCGCGCTTGGCGCGTTCTGACGGAGCCCCGCGCTCAGGCGATCACCCGCAAGATGGGACTAGGCTCTGCCCAGGAGGAGACGGCCTGTCTCGGGTGTCACAGCGATCCGGCACCCGCGAGCCTGCGCGGCGCGCGCTTTCAGGTTTCCGACGGCGTTGGCTGCGAAAGCTGTCATGGCGGCTCCGGCGGCTGGCTGGCCAGCCACCGCGCAGTAGGTGGCTCACATGCCGCCAATGTCGCTGCAGGCATGCGTGCGCTTGAAAATCCGAAGGTGCTTGCTGGCGTTTGCCTCGACTGCCATTTCGGCGGCTCTAAGCCCGGCCAGTTTGTCAATCACAGCATGATGGCGGCAGGGCACCCGCGCGTGTCGTTTGAGTTGGACCTATTCTCAGGTCTCCAGCAGCATTGGACGGTCGATGCCGACTATGTGAAGCGCAAGAGCTATGCGGGCGGCGTGAAGACCTGGGCCGTCGGACAGGCGATGGCGCTGGATCGTGCCCTTAGCCTCTATGCTGAACCCGGGCGGGGGCAGGGAGCCTTCCCGGAGCTCTACTTCTTCGATTGCCACAGCTGTCATCGCCAGATTTCGGACGATCCCAAAGCGCGTCCGGTCTGGCAGGTAAACGCCGGTCGTCCCATCCCCGGGGGTCAGCCGCCGTTTAACGATGAGAACATGATCATGCTGGCCGCAGCAGCCAAGGTGGTCGCGCCGTCGCTAGCTGCACGTTTGGAGGCTGACTCGCGGGCCTTCCATTTGGCGCTCGCTAAAGACCGAAGTGAATCGCTGCGGGCCGCAGGTAAGCTCTCTAGTACAGCGCGTGCTTTGGCTGACGCGTTTGCAGGTCGTGGCTTCACGCGCGCGGACACCCTTTCGATCTTGGACACGGTCCTGCAGGGCCAGATCGCAAGCCGATATACGGACTACACGGGGAGCGCTCAGGCGGTGATGGCGGCGGACACCCTCCTTAACGCGCTGGTGAACTCCGGTCAGGTCGATCGCGCAGAGGCTGGTCGTATCCGTCCTAATCTTGACCGCGCCTATGCTCAGGTTCGTGATCCGAACAGCTATCGGCCCGAGGCTTTCCGCGCATCCCTGGTGCAGGTCGCATTGGCGGCGAGGTCCCTGAAATGAGGATGGCTTCGCGCCTGGCCGTGTTCGCGGCCGCCCTGGCGCTAGTGTCCTGCGGCGGTGGCGGCGGGGGTAGCGGCACTGCGACCGCGCCGCCGCCGACCAATCCGTCACCTGCGACGGGTGTATATACGCTGCCGACGGCCCAATCGCTGAGCGTTGCGGACGTCCAGCAGGTGATCGCCCAGGCGGTCGCTGAATCCAAGGCGCGAAACTTGCCGGCCGTGATCGCGGTTTCGGACCGGGTGGGCAATGTCCTGGCGGTCTATTCCATGACCGGCGCGCGCGGCATAGCGACCCTTCGCGCGGGACCGACAGGATCGAACCTCGACGCCCAAGGCGTTGCTGTGCCGGCCGCCGGCGCGGCCATCGCAAAGGCGATCACGGGGGCATACCTGTCCTCTGGCGGTAATGCGTTCTCGACGCGGACTGCCAGTCAGATTGTACAAGAGCACTTCCCACCCAGCCCTTCGACTGTTGGCCTCGAAAGCGGACCGTTGTTCGGCGTGCAGTTCTCGTCGTTGCCTTGTTCCGACGTGACGACGCGGGTTGCGAACACGACGATTGGGCCGCGACGCTCGCCACTCGGACTTTCTGCCGATGCAGGCGGGTTCCCCCTCTATAAGAATGGTGTGCTGGTGGGCGGCGTTGGCGTCATGGCGGACGGTGACTACGGGTTCGACAAGAATATCCTGGATATCGAGGACGACGCCGAGGAAGCCATCGCCTACGCGGCGGCTGTCGGCTTTGACGCTCCAACGGAAATCCGTGCCGAGCGGGTGACTGTTGATGGCACCTCATTGCGCTTCAGTGATGCGACCAGCGGATCGCTACGCACCACGCCTTCCAGCGCGCCAGCATTTGCCAGCCTGCCTGCAGGCACTGGCGTTTTCTCAGCGGTCAGCGGCTACTATGTCGGTGGCGGGGCGATCGCGGGTGCTATCTATGGCGTCGAAGGATCAGGCCTCAGGTTGGCATCGGCTGCTGAATTCTCCATCCCGAGCGCGATGATCCTGACCAATGGTGCGGGACAGAACCGCTTTCCGATCCGGGGTGGCACGGACGGTGCCGACGGCCTGACACCTCTGACCGAAGCCGAAACGCGGGCGATTCTGGAGGAGGCCTTCACCATCATGAGCCGTGCACGGGCGCAGATCCGCCGGCCCCTCGACAGTCGCGCCCAGGTTTCCATCACGGTCGTTGATAGCCGCGGCCAGATCCTGGGGATCGTGCGCTCGCCCGATGCCCCGGTGTTCGGCATCGACGTTTCGGCCCAGAAAGCGCGGACGGTCACCTTCTTCTCCGGCGCTTTTGCCGCTGCAGAGCTCAGCGCGGATCCCAGCGCTGACGTGCGGAGTTTTGTTCAGAAGATGCGGGACTTCTTCGCTGATCCGCAGGTGTTGACCGGCAAAACCGCGTTCGGCGTGCGTACCATCGGCAATCTGGCCCGGCCTTACTATCCTGACGGCGAGGTTGGTCGGCCAAACGGTCCGTTGTCTCGACCCATCAGCCAGTGGAGCCCGTTATCAACCGGCCTGCAATCGGCCCTGATCATTGGTAATATCGGGCAGCATCTGGGTTTTCTTAAGGGCGACACTGCAACCGATACGCCGGCCGTCTGCACATTCATGCCCGCTGTCGCGCCGGGTCAGAACCGGCTCCAGAACGGAATTCAGATTTTTCCCGGCGGTGTGCCGATCTATCGCGGTGGACGCCTCGTGGGCGGAATCGGGGTCTCGGGCGACGGTATCGATCAAGACGACATGGTCTCGTTCCTGGGTTTGCATAATGGCGGCCTAAAGGTTGGAACGGTTGGCAATGCCGCGACCGCGATCCGCGCGGATACCTTGACCGTCGGGCCGTCGGCTCCGGCACGACTTCGCTATGTGGGCTGCCCCTTTGCGCCCTTCCTGGATACCGCTGACCAGAACGTGTGCCAGGGGAAATAGGCGTGAGCAGGGTCCACCTCCTTGCGCTTAGCGCCGCCATTGCCGCCCTGGCGGCCGGCCAGTCTGAGGCCGCGCCTAATCCGGGCGTGCGGACCATTCTGACCGTAGACGACATTCTGGACGCTGAGCGTGCGGCCTGTGCTGCGCCCGCCGTCAAGGGTTTGGACGCCTCAACCCAGGAAGCTGCTGCGCCGCCACAGGCGCTCGAGGCTCAGGATACCGCAGCGGCACCAAGGGATGAACTCCCGCTCGAAGGGCGACGTCGGCCTGGGCGGATCGAGACCTTCCCCGAGCGGATCGATCAGACCAACCCGGGCGCGGTCCGCGCGCCGCCGCCCGAGGCCTTCCCGCACGATGAGCTACCGGTTCCGGATCGCTGGCGGCTGGCCGGTGCCTTAGGCGTTACCAAACCGCGCTGGATGATGCGTGCCGCGATATGACCGCCATTCTAGTCCGCCGCTCTTTTCCAAGTCAACAGAACGGCACTTATCCAGAAGGCCCAGATTCCCTGTATTAATGGGCCTTTGGGCCCAGATAATCGTGATGAGTTGTGATGAGGAATGTTTATGGCCTCCTTGCCTGCAAGCGATCGAGGGCAAAAAAAGAAGCGTATCGTCACGCTCGCCCTCATGGCGATTTTCCTGATGAGCGCTTCGTACTTTCTCATCGAGCGAAAAGAGGAGACCATCATTATCGTCTCCTTTCCGAACGGACGTGAGCTCGAGACAGAAGTGGCGGATACGCCGGAGAAGCTGCTCGTCGGTCTCGCCTTTCGGGAGGTATTGCCTGCAAATAGTGGAATGCTTTATATCTTCGAGTCGACCGGCCAGAACCATATCTGGACGAAGGAGTACCGGTTCCCGGTGGACATGATGTGGGTTGATGAAAGTCATCATATTGTTGGGTTGAAGGAAAATGTTGCTCCTTGCCGGGAAGATGACTGCCCTAAGTATAGTTCTGCTCCTGAAGCGGTGCGCTACGTGATTCAAACAGAAGCGGGTTTCATCAAGCAGGAAGGAATTACGATAGGGTTGGAGTTGAAGTATACGCTTCGGATGTAACGCACGAGGGCGATTTGGTGAACAGTATGAAGAGAGGAGTCGGTACCGCATGCGAGAGGGGTTTCAATCCGTCGGTCTAGCCGACGAGCTGCCGCCTGGACAATCAAAAGTCGTCATGGTGAACAATCGGGAGATTGCGCTCTTCAATATCGGGGGAACGTATTTCGCGATTCATAATCTTTGTCCTCATGAAGGCGGCCCTTTGGGTGAAGGGCGCGTGAAGGGCTTTGTCGTAGCCTGTCCGTGGCACGATCTGGCATTCGACGTTCGGAACGGGCAGGGGACAGACGGCGGTGGCTATTGCGTGGGGAGTTATGATGTGCTGGTGGAAGGAGCGGAGATTTTTGTCGGGCCTCGGCGAAAACCCTAGCATGATCATGCCAAGTAAGGACGATGAGTATGATATCTGGCCACGACCATAATGATGCGACACACTCGGATGGGGCCAAGGTCATTGAGGCAACGCTTGAACACCCCATCCAGATTCATCTCTGGGAAGACAGAACACGAGGGGAGCTCTGGGTTCCGACGTATGATCCCACAGGGCTTCAGTTGCTGGCCGACGACTATCTTCGCATCGCCGGGAATAATGCGGTGGATAATGGGCAGCGGACGTTCGAGTTTAAAGCGGTTAGGTCGGGAACCCACCGGGTGCTGTTCGAAAAACGCATGGGGTGGAAATTCACGGCCGAAGATCGGCGAGTTTTTGACGTGACAGCCTCGGATTCCTCGCCTCGGAGCAGTGCATAATCGTGCCGAATGTGGCCTTCATCAATGGAACGTTCGTGCCGATGGCCGAGGCGAAAGTCTCGATCGAAGATCGAGGCTTTCAGTTTGGCGACGGCGTCTACGAAGTGATCCGCACATACAAGGGACGCCCGTTCGAACTCAAAGCCCATCTAACCCGGCTGGATCGTAGCGCTACGGCGCTTGACCTGAAGCAGCCCTATTCCCACGATGACTGGGCTCGCCATATTTTGGAAGGAATAAGTCGGGCTGCCTATCCTGAAGCAAAAATCTATGTTCAGATTACCAGGGGGGTCGCTCCCCGTGATCACGCCTACTCGGATGACGCGACGCCCACGGTCGTCATGACGGTTCGTGAGTTCCACCCACTCGACCGGTCGGTGCAGGCGGCCGGCGTGGAAGCCATAACGACCGAGGATATCCGGTGGGGGCGCTGCGACATTAAGAGCGTGAATTTGTTGGCCAACGTGCTGGCGCGACAACAAGTAAAGCAGGCCCAGGTCTTCGAGGCCATTTTAGTCAATGAAGGATTGGTCACTGAAGGGGCGGTCAGCAACGTGATGGTGGTCCAGGGGGG
>JAYTWT010000627.1:0-5612 GCA_043743295.1 Alphaproteobacteria bacterium
TTCCCCGCCGCTACCAGCTCGGCCAACGCCCCGACGCTATCTTCGATCGGCACCTTTTGATCCCAGCGGTGCAGATAGTAGAGATCGATCACGTCGGTCTTCAAGCGCTTGAGGCTCACCTCGCACAGCGCCTTGATGGTCTCCGGCCGCCCGTCGATGCCGCGCTGGGTTCCGGTGGCGTCGGTGATCCCGCATTTGGAGGCCAGCACGAAACGATCCCGATGCGGCGCCAACACCTCGCCGACCAGGGTTTCATTGTGCCCCAACCCATAAACCGCCGCTGTATCGAAGAAGGTATAGCCAGCGTCCAATGCCTCCGTGAGCACCGCCTGCGCCTGTTCACGCGGGCACGCCGGGCCATAGCCGTGGCTCATCCCCATACAGCCCAAACCGATGGCGGAAACCTCGAACGGCCCTAGCTTACGCGTCTGCATGTGTAGCTCCCGTGTTGCGGCCTGCGACAGACCTGCCGAAGCGCCTTTCGTCAAGCCCGCCGCACACGCAGTTCCAGGTCATCGCCGTTCTGGATCAGGACGTCGCCGTCGCGCAGGGTGCGGTGGGGGATCTTGTTATCTCGCATCCAGGCGGCGACGGCCTCGGCGGCGTCCGCCTCCGGATGATCGGACTGGTAGTGGGGCACGATGGCCGCATCAACCAGACCCAGCCCTTCCCAGACCGGCTCGGGGTCGTACCCCTCGGCCAGCACCTCCGGATCGTCCATGAGCTCCAGGCCGCGCAGACAGGGCCCGGCTACACAGGCCCCCGCGCTCCAGCCGCCATAGACCAGCTGTTCGCTCCAGATCAGCCCGGGCGCGATGGCGTCAAACCCGCTCTGGCGCATGGCGCGGCGCAGCAGAAAGGCGTTGCCGCCGACGGCCCAGATCAGTTGCACGTTCTGCAGGGCCTCCAGCAGCGCCTCCGGACGTCGGAAGTAGCTGCGCAGGTCCAGGTCGTCGGCCTCCAGACCCTGGTCACGGAAGTTAGCCACCGGATCGAAGACCTGCCGCGCATAGGCCGCGCGATCATCCGGCGCGATGAAGTCGACGGCATTGGAGACCACCGCCACCCGCGCGCCGGACCCGACCAGCCGCAGGAGATCGCCGAACCGCGCGTCCACGCGGTCGGAGGCCAAGTAGAGGCGCATCAGCCTGCCGCCGCCAGCTTGGCTTCCAGCGCCGCGAAGTCTTCCACGAACCAGACGTGCCGCCCCCGATTGGACTCGCGAATGAAATCCCGCAGTGCGTCGCTGTCCGCCACCGCCGCCGAAACATCGCACACGAACACCATATGAAAGCCGTAGTTGACGAACTTCTGGACCACCTCACCCGCGATCCGCGTCGAGAGGGTGAGGAAGCCGGGGCCTAGCCGTGATACGGGGATCACCACCATGCGCGCGCCGGACCCCATGGCATTGCCAATCAAGTCGGATGCTGATCGGTCGCTCGCCAAGGCCGGGCCTTGGTCTGCACAGAGCCAAATCGCATGACGAGCTATCTGGGTAACAGCGTCGCTCATGCCGCCGCCGCGAACCACGGCACCAAGCGCCGCAGCGCCTCTTCGATCTCTGCCGTCGAGACCGCAAAGCTCATGCGGATGAAGCGATGCCCGTCGACCGGGTCGAAGTCGATGCCGGGGGCAGTGGCGACGCCAGTATCCCGCAGAAGCTGTTTGCAGAAGGCCAGGCTGTCGTTCGTATAGCGGCTGACGTCGGCCCAGATGTAGAAGGCCCCGTCCGGCGGCGCGATCTTCTCCAAGCCCAGCGCGGGCAGCGCCTGCAGCAACAATTCGCGATTGCACCGATAGGTCTCGACATTGACCTCAAGCTCCTCACGGCAATCCATCGCCACCAGGGCCGCATGTTGGGCCAAGGACGGCGCGGTCAGGTAGAGGGCACCCATATAGGCCAAGGCGCGCGAGGCCTCGGCGCGCGGCACGATCAGCCATCCCAGTCGCCAACCCGCCATACTGAAATACTTGGAGAAACTATTCACGACGATGGCGTCCGGCTCGAATTCCAGCATCGAGTGCGTCGGCTCGGCATAACTGAGGCCGTGGTAGATTTCGTCGGAGACAATGCGGATGCCGCGCGCGCGGCAGACCTTGGCGATAGCCTCAAGTTCCGCGCCCCGAATCACCGTGCCGGTGGGATTGGCGGGACTGGCCAGGATCACCCCGGCGGGCGCGGGGTCCAGCGCGTTGAGGGCCTCCGCAGTAAGCTGAAAGCCGCTGTCCGCTCCGCATGCGATTTCTGTAGGTACCATGTGCAAGGCCCGCACCGTGTTACGGTAGGCGACGTACCCGGGCCGGGCCATGGCGATCATGTCGCCGGGCTTAAAGGTCGCCGACATGGCCAGCACCAGGGCGGGCGAGGCACCAGACGTCAGGGTGATCTGCGACGGATCGACCGTGACGCCGTAGGTCTCGTCATAGTGGCGGCAGATGCGCTCTTTCAGCGGCTGGCTGGACCAATAGCCCATGGCCTCGGTGTCGAGCACCGAGTGGGCCGCTGCGATGGCGGCCTTTGGCGCACCCGTGGACGGCTGGCCAAACTCCATGTGGATCACCGAACGCCCCTCGGCCTTCAGCCGCTGGGCGAGGCCGGAAATGGAGATGGCATGAAAGGGCTCGACGACGGCGGACATCCGGGCGGGGTAGCGGATCGAGCGGGTGCGCGCCATAACCAACCCAACAGGACCGGGCCGTGGCCTCTGCGGCTCGCTCAATCGGAGTAGAACGATGTGGTTCAAGACTCGTGTCGGCTTGGTTTCCTTGAAAGAGGAATTTTCTGTTCGCGTCGCGAGATATCCAGATGTGAAGCATCCATATTACTCGATATTTGCCCGACCTTCAGGTGATACCGAAGTCAGTTACAAGGGCATATTTGGAAAATTTACTGCACCAGGCATCTGGATACACCTGGCGCATTTCTCGTTCTGCGATAAGGCGGATTCGAGTATTGCGGAATGCTTGGGGTTGATTGAGAGCGCAATCGCCGGCGACGCGAAAATTTGCGACCTGAGCGAGATCGGTGACGCTGAGGCGTGGTCAAACGCATCAAAGGATTGGGTGTTGGTCAAATGGTAGGGGCAGGCGTTGAACGGACGTCTTCCAGCCGTCTATGGTGCGCTTCAGCCTTGGCGAGTCGTGAGTTCGATCTCGGGCCAACCTTCCTAAATCGCAGGGCAGATAGGGGTTGGGCAACATATGGCTGACACTTACGGCGGCGTTCGTGCGTTGACCGCCAACCGCCGCGTGCTGGCGGCCAGCCTGGTCGGCACGGCGGTCGAGTTCTACGACTTCTATATCTACGCCACGGCGGCCGCGCTGGTGTTCCCGCAGGCGTTCTTCCCCAAGTCGTCCGACAGCGCCCAGTTGCTTCAGAGCTACGCGACCTTTGCGGTTGCCTTCTTCGCACGGCCAGTTGGGGCGGCGTTTTTCGGTCACTTCGGCGACCGGATCGGCCGAAAGTCGACGCTGGTGGCGTCGCTGATGATGATGGGCCTCTCGACCTTACTGATCGCTTTCCTGCCGACCTACACCATGGTCGGGTGGGTCGCGCCGCTGCTGCTGTGCGTGTTGCGGTTCGGACAAGGGTTCGGCCTAGGCGGCGAGTGGGGCGGGGCGGCTTTGCTGGCGGTGGAAAACGCCCCGCCCGGCTGGAGGGCCCGGTTCGGCATGTTCCCACAGTTGGGGGCACCCGTCGGCTTCCTGGCCGCCAACGGCCTGTTCCTAATCCTGGGCGTGCTGCTGACGGCGGAGGATTTCCAAGCCTGGGGTTGGCGCCTGCCGTTCCTGGCCAGCGCGGTCCTGGTGGGTCTCGGCCTATGGGTGCGCCTGAAGATCACTGAGACGCCCGCGTTCCAGAAGGTGCTGGCTGAGGCCGAACCCAGCCATGTGCCCCTCGCCGAGGTGGTGACCCGCCATGGCGGCGCTCTGGTCGGCGGAACCTTTGCCGCCATCGCCTGTTTCGCAGTCTTCTACATCTCAACGGCCTTCGCGCTGGGCTATGGCGTCAAGACCCTGGGCTATAGCCGCGAGACCTTCCTGGGCGTTCAGCTGGGCGCGATCCTATTCCTGGCGGCGGGGATCATCGCCGCCGGCTATGCCGCAGACGCAACCAATGCGCGGCGCGTGCTGATGATCGGTTGCGGTGGCACGCTGGCGGTCGGGGCGGCCATGGGCGTGATGGTGGGGTCGGGGTCGCTGTTGATGATCTGGGTGTGGCTGAGCGCTGCGCTCTTCACAATGGGGTTCGTTTACGGCCCACTCGGCGCGTTCCTGCCCAGCCTGTTCCCGGCGCGGGTGCGTTATACCGGCGCCTCCTTGGTCTTCAACCTCGGCGGCATCCTGGGCGGCGGCCTCACCCCCGTGATCGCCCAGGCCCTGGCCACAGGCGGCGGTTTGGCACCGGTCGGCGGCTATCTGGCGGCGGCAGGGGTCCTCAGCTTGGCCGGTCTGGTCATGCTGCGGCGGCAGTACGATTAGCGTCTAGGGTTTCGGCGGTGTGTAGAGCTCTATGGCGTTGCCCTCCGGGTCACTGAGGAAGTAGGCGCCCGGCGCGACGAGGCGGCTCTCCACGCCCTGGGTCGCCAGGTGGGCGGCCAGCGCTTTGGAGTCCGGCACCCGCAGGATCAGCCGCCCCGTCGTATTGGGGCCGGGCTTACGCAGTGGCGAGGCCAGCAGGGCCAGGATCGCGCCACCTTCCGGGGTGCCCTCGAAAGCCATGATGTATTCGAAAGGCTTGCCCTCGCGGTCGTAGCTGCGGACCATCTTCATCCCCAGCTTGGCCTCGTACCAGGCGCGTTCAGCGTCGAGGTTCATCACGTTCCAGCCCGAGCCGGAGATGCCGCGCGGGATCAGGTTGGCGGGTGGCGGTTCGGCCAGGGCGGTGCCCACGAAAGCGACGGCAGCCAGCAGGCCGAGCGAGAGGGTTCTCATGTTTTCCATCCTAAACCGGCGCTTCGCCGGCGACCGTGGTGCGGTGCATAACTCGCAGGTGCCCATCATAGCCGCCCAGCGCATTGTGCATGGTGCTGCGGTTGTCCCAGATCACCACCATCCCCTCCCGCCATTTGTGGCGGTAGATGAAGCGGTCCTCGATCAGGTGCTTGTAGAGTTCACCTAGCAGGGGATCGGCCTCGTTCGGCGTCATCCCTTCAATGCCGACAGTGTAGACCGGCGAGATGTACAGCGCCTTGCGACCCGATACCGGGTGGGTACGAACCAGAGGATGGGCGAAGACCTTGTCGGCGTCCGGGCTGACGATGATCGGCATCGAGCGGACATCCAATTCGCGGGAATAGGCGCTGTCCATGCCATAGGCTTTGGTGGCGGAGTGCACCGCCCGCAGCGGTACCAGCCGGGCCTTCATGTCATCCGTCAGGGCCTCATAGGCACTAGCGGCATCGGCATAGAGGGTGTCGCCCCCGATCGGCGGAATGGTCTCCGAGCGCAGGATCGTCGCAGCGGGCGGTCGCTCCTGGAAACTCCAGTCAGAATGCCAGTTGCCGCCGAACGGCGTGGTTTTCTCGTCCGGGTTGCGACGCACCTCCAGCACATTGGGATGACCCGCCATCGGCTTCACATAGGGATCATGGCCGAATGGTCCGATC
>JAYTWT010000628.1:0-2035 GCA_043743295.1 Alphaproteobacteria bacterium
TTGTCGCTTAGGCGAGCGAAAGCTTGTGATCCAGTCGCGGATCGAGGAATGTCAAGACTCAGACAATCCGCGGCGCGTATTCTGCAGTGTCAGGGCGCAGAAGCCCCGGGGCGAGGCCAGTTTAGAAACCGGCCGGCTTCGTCAACAAAGTGAGATGAGACCATGACCAAGGCGGCCAGCGGAGATTCGAAGAGCACGCTCTACTGCTCTTTCTGCGGCAAGAGCCAGCACGAAGTCCGCAAGCTTATCGCGGGCCCGACCGTGTTCATCTGTGATGAATGCGTCGAATTGTGCATGGATATCATCCGCGAAGAGCACAAGATTTCCTTCGTCAAATCGAAGGACGGCGTGCCAACGCCGAAGGAAATCCGCGAAGTCCTCGACGACTATGTGATCGGCCAGGACCACGCCAAGAAGGTCCTCGCAGTCGCGGTGCACAATCACTACAAGCGCCTCAATCACGCGACCAAGAACAACGACGTTGAACTGGGCAAGGCCAACATTCTGCTGATCGGCCCGACCGGGACCGGCAAGACCCTGCTGGCCCAGACCCTGGCCCGGATCATCGACGTGCCCTTCACCGTCGCCGACGCGACCACGCTGACCGAAGCCGGCTATGTGGGTGAAGACGTCGAAAACATCATCCTGAAGCTGCTACAGTCCGCCGACTACAACGTCGAGCGGGCCCAGCGCGGCATCGTCTACATTGACGAGGTCGATAAGATCAGCCGCAAGTCCGATAACCCCTCGATTACCCGCGACGTCTCAGGTGAGGGCGTCCAACAAGCCTTGCTGAAGATCATGGAAGGCACCGTCGCCTCCGTGCCACCACAGGGTGGGCGCAAGCATCCGCAGCAGGAATTCCTGCAGGTCGACACCACCAACATCCTGTTCATCTGCGGCGGGGCCTTCTCAGGCCTAGAAAAGATCATCTCGGCACGGGGGCAGGGTACATCGGTGGGTTTCGGTGCCAAGGTGGCCGATCCTGATGACCGCCGGACCGGCGAAATTTTCCGCAAGGTTGAGCCGGACGATCTGCTGCGCTTTGGCTTGATCCCCGAGTTCGTCGGCCGCCTGCCGGTGATCGCGACCCTCGACGACCTGGACGAGCCGGCGCTGGTCAAGATCTTGACCGAACCCAAGAATGCCTTCGTGAAACAGTACCAGCGGCTGTTCGAGATGGAGAATGTCGGCCTGACCTTCACCGACGACGCTCTCAATGCGGTGGCCCGCAAGGCGATCATCCGCAAGACCGGTGCGCGCGGCCTGCGCTCGATCCTGGAAGGCGTGCTGCTGGACACGATGTACGAACTGCCCACCTACGACGGCGTCGAAGAGGTGGTCGTCAACGCCGAGGTCATCGAAGGCCGCGCCCAACCGCTGATCATCTACGCCGAGCGGCGGGACAAGGGCGGGGCAGCATGAAGAAACCTCCCGCCCTGTCGATCAAGGACTTGAGCTTCGAACACTTAAGTGAACTCGCCACGGAGGCGGGGCGTGACGCTTCGAGGCGCGCCGCCTCTGCTGGGCTTCGAGTGGAGACCGTGGAGTCTCTGCGTCAGGCTGATGCGGCCCGGGTACCGAAGCGGGCGTAGGTGAGCGCGGCACCGCCCGTTCTACTGATGATCGCTGGCCCAAACGGTTCAGGCAAGACGACACTAACACGATGGTTGAGTGTGTCGGGGGTCGATCTCGGCGAATACATCAATGCTGACGACATTGCGGCGGACCTGAGCGGGGATCCACAGTCCGTATCGCTGGAAGCCCAGCGTTTGGCCGACGCTGCTCGACGAGACTGTCTTGATCGCCGCGTGACTTTCTCATTTGAAACCGTGATGTCGCATCCCTCGAAGGTCGAGTTTCTGATCGAGGCGAAGGCGCTTGGGTACTATGTGATGCTCTTCTTCGTTGGCATCGAGGACCCTCGCATCAATGTCGCGCGCGTTGAACTTCGGGTAGCGTTGGGCGGTCATTCGGTGCCGAGGGATAAGATAATCGCGCGATATCAACGAACCATGGCTTTGTTGCCTGATGC
>JAYTWT010000629.1:0-5819 GCA_043743295.1 Alphaproteobacteria bacterium
AGCGAAAGTCGCCCCGCTGGTAACCTCACTAATCGCGCCGCCATTGGACGCTAGGCCGATGTAGATGGTCGCCTGAGACGCACCGGCCATCGCCGATGCTGCAACTAGGGCTGTCGCAGCGGCAGCAAATTTCGTCATAGTCCGCATAATAATTACCCCTCAATCAACTGATGCCGCAACAGACGGCCAAGGCTTAAAGTGAAACTGCGCATCGGGTGATGAACAGGTTAATCGCGTTACCCGAACATATTGTGCATGGAAAAATTCCATCACGATGCCCTGGCTCCAATCTGTCTTAAATATAGATACTTGATCGTTAGCAACTATATTCCCCCAACGGGCGAGTATGACTCACGCGATTGAGGCAACATGCATTCGCCTGCAAGTGGCATGCCAGATTCGAAAGTCTCTGTTTCCGAATTATATTCATGGTTAATTATATTCATGGTTAATTGATGTACGCTCGCGGCCCGATATCGGATGCAGGCCGCCGTGAAATAGTTAGCGATCGGCCTGCACACCCCTAGCGAGCGATCCGACACCCCGACGCTGGGCCACATGAAACGGCACTCCCAAGTAAGACTCCTAACGTCCGTTAGTCATAACTGTTCACAATGAACTCACCCTACAATTCCACCGATACTTAAGCGTCGATCTCCATAATTCGATTGTAATTAGGGATCTGGAATGACCGTCGGGGTGATTGCGGCCGATTTTCCTGTCGGCACGAACATGGATTTGTTCGACGTTGGCCTTTTGGCGTACGGAACTGTGGGATCACAGTCTACGACGACCTACGCCATCACTATCAACGATGAGCGCGTTACCTTTACGGGGACGGGGTTTGTCTATGATATGTCGGGTAACCCCACGGCCGGTACGGTAACGGGACTGGAAGACCGGTACTTTGGCCAGGTCGCCTTCACCCTGACCGGTTTCTCGATCAACGCCACGTCATTCGTGTCCTGGGCGCTAGCCAACGACACGGCCGCCGCCAAGGCCGCGATCTTTGCGGACGCCGACACCGTCACAGGCGGTCCGCTCGGCGACCTGCTACGCGCGTATGCTGGCAACGATCTGCTCTCCGGTGATGCTGGCGATGACACCCTCGACGGGGGTATCGGCAACGACACGATTAACGGCGGCGCGGGCCAGGATAGCATCCAAACAGGCTCCGGCTCGGACGTTATCAACGTCGCGCTTGGTCAATCCGCGCCCGGCGCTCCGGACAGCATTTCGGACTTGAGTTCAAGCGACTTTATCTCGTTTGCCAGCCGTCCGACCGGCACCTCCGACTATACAGAGACCTCTGCCGCGAGTTTTTCAGCGGCGACCGCTGTGGCCAACGGCCTGATTGCCTCGGGTTCGGCCAATCTGGTCGTTGTCGCTGTGTCTGCGGACCTCGTTGTGTTCGCCGACAGTGCCAACAACAACGGAACTGCGGATCACGCGGTGATCCTAACCGGTCGCGGCCTGAACGATGTCAGCGTCGACAATTTCGCGGTGATTGCGCCGCCGCCTCCTCCGCCTCCGCCTCCGCCACCGCCTCCGCCACCTCCACCTCCACCTCCACCTCCACCTCCACCTCCACCTCCGCCGCCTCCGCCGCCTCCGCCGCCAGTGCCCGCACCGCCGCCTCCGCCCCCACCGGCGGACCCCTCACCGACGCCGGGGGCAAGCGCGCCCGTGGCCGGTGCGGCGGGTGGCGAGTACATTGTGGCCCTAGCGGGCGCGACGGAGGTGATCGCAGGCTCCGGCAGCGACACTATTGTCGGGGTCGCCAGTGCCGATTACCTCCGCGGGGCCGACGGCAATGACCTCATCACCGGCGATGCGACCTTCGACGACATCAACGGCAACGTGGGCAACGACACGGTGAACGCTGATGCCGGGAACGACTGGGTTCGCGGCGGAAAGGGCAACGACGTGCTAGACGGCGGCGATGGCGACGACTTCCTGTCGGGTGACCGTGGTGACGACACGATCACCGGCGGAACCGGCGCGGACGTGTTCCATGGGTCGCAAGATGCCGGCATTGATCGCGTGCTGGATTTCAATGTCGCCGAGGGTGACCGCGTCGTCCTGGATCCCGGAACCACGTACACCCTCATGCAGGTCGGTACCGACACGGTGATCGATATGGGCGGCGGCCACCAAATGATCTTGGTCGGCGTCAATATCGCAACACTTCCGGCAGGCTGGATCGTCTAGGGAATCCTAAGCCGCCAACCTCGGCGCAGTTCGTTCGACCTTCCCTGCCAGGGCCTGGAGAATAACTGGGCGCCGCCCGGGTTGCGGCGATCACAGCGCGGCTCTAATTCACGAGCACCCCGCGACGTGTGCCGTCGCCTTGAGCCCTGAACCTGCCTTGACCACCCAGACCTTGACCCATTTGCAGCGGCTTGAGGCCGAGAGCATTCACATCCTGCGCGAGGTGGTTGCCGAGTGCGAACGCCCGGTGATGATGTATTCGATCGGTAAAGACAGCGCCGTCATGCTCCACTTGGCCGCGAAGGCCTTCTATCCGGCACCGCCGCCGTTTCCACTACTTCACGTCGACACCACCTGGAAGTTTCGTGCGATGTACGAAATGCGCGAGCGCACGGCCAAGGCGCTGGGCATGGAGCTGTTGGTCCATCAGAATCCCGACGCCATCGCCCAGAACGTCAACCCCTTCACCCACGGCAGCGCCTACCACACCGACATCTGGAAGACCGAAGGCCTCAAGCAGGCTCTGGACAAATACGGCTTCGACGCCGCCTTCGGGGGCGCGCGCCGGGATGAGGAAAAGTCCCGCGCCAAGGAGCGCATCTTCTCATTCCGCGCCGCGAAACACCGCTGGGACCCCAAGAACCAGCGGCCCGAACTCTGGCGGATGTACAACGCCCGTAAGAACCCCGGCGAAAGCATCCGGGTCTTCCCGATCTCCAACTGGACCGAACTGGACATCTGGCAGTACATCCACCTCGAGAATATCCCCATCGTCCCGCTCTATTTCGCCGATGTCCGCCCGGTGGTGGACCGCGATGGTACGCTGATCATGGTCGATGATGATCGCATGCCGCTGAAGCCGGGCGAGGTGCCGATGATGAAGTCGGTCCGGTTCCGCACCCTCGGCTGTTACCCGCTGTCCGGCGCGGTCGAGAGCACCGCCTCCACCTTGACCGAGGTGGTCCAGGAGATGCTGCTGACCACGACGTCTGAGCGCCAGGGCCGGATGATCGACCACGACCAGGCCGCCTCCATGGAGAAGAAGAAGCAGGAGGGCTATTTCTGATGTGGCCATCCGCGAAGATGCTCCCCCCCAGGGGGAACTGTCCCAAAGGGACTGAGGGGGTTGAAACCCCGATCGCTAGCGAGTGGAGCCCCCTTCACCGCGGAGTTTATCCTCGGGCCGGCATTAAGCCGGACCCGGGGGCGATCACCCTCCCTCAGTGGAGGAGGATCTAGCGTCATGGCTCACGTGTCCGACCTCATCGCAGAAGATATCGAGGCCTATCTTCATCAGCACCAGCACAAATCGCTGCTGCGGTTCCTGACCTGTGGATCGGTGGATGACGGCAAGTCCACGCTGATCGGGCGCCTGCTCTACGATTCCAAGATGATCTTCGAAGATCAGCTGGCTGCGCTGGAAGCCGACTCCAAAAAAGTTGGCACCCAAGGGGGCGACATCGACTTCGCCCTGCTGGTCGATGGCCTGTCGGCTGAGCGCGAGCAGGGCATCACCATCGACGTGGCTTATCGGTTCTTCTCCACCGACAAACGCAAGTTCATCGTCGCGGACACCCCTGGCCACGAGCAGTACACCCGCAACATGGTCACCGGTGCCTCGACGGCGGACGCGGCGATCATCCTGATCGATGCGCGCAAGGGCGTGCTGACCCAGACCCGGCGGCATAGCTATCTGGTCAGCCTTCTGGGCATTCGCCACGTCGTGCTGGCGATAAACAAAATGGATTTGGTGGACTGGAGCCAGGCGACGTTCGACGCGATCCTCGCCGACTATCGGACCTTCGCGGCCCAGATCGGGATCACGGACTTCACCGCCATCCCGATGTCAGCGCTGAAGGGTGATAACATCACCGAGCCGTCGGACAAGGCGCCTTGGTACGAGGGTCCGCCGCTGATGCGCTGGCTGGAAGAAGCGCCCATCGAGGACGACCTGAAAGCCAAGCCGTTCCGGATGCCGGTGCAGTGGGTCAACCGGCCCGACCTGGATTTCCGCGGCTTCGCTGGCCTGATCTCGACGGGCTCGATCCGCCCAGGAGATCGCGTCAAGGCCCTGCCCTCAGGGCGTGAAAGCGCGATTGATCGCATCGTGACGCGGGATGGCGATCTGACCGAGGCCGTCGCCGGGCAGTCTGTGACCCTGACCCTGAAGGACGAGATCGACATCAGTCGCGGCGACGTAATCTCGATCGCGGGCCAGCCGCCGGAAGTTGCAGATCAGTTCGAGGCGACCGTGGTTTGGTTCGACGACGAACCCCTGTTGCCGGGGCGCCCCTATCTGCTGAAACTTGGAACCCGCACCGTCCCGGCCCAGATCGCCGAGCCGAAATACAAGATCAACGTCAACACCCTGGAAAAGCTCGCGGCCAAGCGGCTGGAACTGAACGAAATCGGCGTCTGTAACCTCTCGCTCAGCGCGCCCATCGCGTTCGACCCGTATGTGGATAACAAGGATCTCGGCGGGTTCATCCTGATCGATCGGCTGTCGAACCGCACGGTCGGCGCGGGTATGCTGCACTTCGCCCTACGCCGCAGCCAGAACATCCATTGGCAGGCGACGGATGTCGGCAAACCCGCGCGCGCCGTCGCCATGGGCCAAACCCCACGCGTTATCTGGTTCACTGGTCTTTCGGGCTCGGGCAAGTCGACCATCGCGAACCTGCTGGAAAAGCGCCTGTCTGCCGAGGGCCGGCACACCTATCTGCTGGACGGCGACAATGTCCGCCATGGCCTTAACCGCGACTTAGGCTTCACGGACGCCGATCGGGTCGAGAACATCCGACGCGTGGGCGAGGTCTCTAAGCTGATGGTCGACGCCGGCCTGATCGTGCTGGTCTCGTTTATCTCGCCGTTCCGCGCCGAGCGAAAGATGGCCCGCGACCTGTTGGGTGAGGGCGAGTTCGTCGAGGTGCACGTCGATACACCGCTGGCCGAGGCCGAACGGCGCGATGTGAAGGGTCTCTACGCCAAGGCGCGATCCGGCGAGCTCAAGAATTTCACGGGCATCGACAGCCCGTATGAGGCACCCGAAACGCCGGAAATCCGCATCGACACGACAGAAATCGACGCGGAACAGGCAGCCGAACAGATCTTCGCCTGGCTGGAGCAGCGCGGCTGACGCCTACGCGGGTTGCAAAGCCCGCGCAGGCTCGTGAGCCACATCTGCAGGCGTGAATTCGCGAAGAACGGCCGCGTACTCCAGCATGATGCCATTGGGGTCGCGGAAATAGACCGAACGTACCCAGACGCCGGGATGCATGTCTCGCGATGCGCCCATTGGACTGTCATCATGGTTCACCACGACGGGTACGGAAACCTCTACGCCCGCCGCCTGCAGGCGCGCGATTGAGCCCTCCAACTCGCTTTCGTCCAGGTCGAACGCCACGTGATTCATCGAGCCCACGGCCGTCTTCGGGTCCATTGGGAAGGCCTTGACGGAGGCGATCCCCGGCGCTGCGGGCGGCGCGTCGGCCCACCAGAAGAAGGCCAAAAGCGAACCGCCGCCGCAATCAAAGAAAAAGTGCTGACCCCCGCCCGGCAGTTCCACCGTCTTGACCAGCGGCATCCCGAGAGCCTCGGTGTAGAACTTC
>JAYTWT010000630.1:0-1600 GCA_043743295.1 Alphaproteobacteria bacterium
CGAAAGCCCCAGGTCAAGCCGCTCGCAATAGCACCAGCCCGAAGGCCGGGTCGGCCCTGGCCCATGACTGTAGGACCGCCCAGCCGCAGGTCTTGGCAAGGGCTGAAAAACCTTCGACGGTGAACTTGTGCGAGTTCTCGGTGTGCAGCGTTTCCCCGGCGGCGAACCTGAAGGTCTGCCCCCTCACCCTCACCGTCTGGGCCTTCAGGCTCAGCAGATGCATTTCGATCCGCGACGCCTCGGCGTTCCAAATTGCGCGATGATCGAAGGCGTCCAAGTCGAAGTCGCCCTCAAGCTCGCGGTTGATCCGCACGAGCAGGTTCTTGTTGAACGCTGCGGTCACCCCCGCCGCATCGTCGTAGGCCGCAACTAGTGTGGGCTCATCCTTGATCAGGTCGATACCGATCAGGAATGTCGAGCCGTCTCCCAGCAGACGCCGCGCACCGACCAGAAAGGTCCGCGCTTCGTCCGGCGTGAAGTTGCCGATGGTCGACCCGGGGAAGAATCCGACGACGGGCCGGTCCGAGACGGCCTGCGGGAGCGCCAGGGCGTTGGTGAAGTCGTCGCGGATCGGCGCGACCTCGACGTTTGGATAGTCGGAACGGATCTCCGTCGCCGCGCCGTCCAAGGCCGAGGCGCTGATGTCGATAGGCGCGTAGACCGCCACCTGAGGCACGGCGTCCAGAAGGATGCGGGTTTTGACGCTGGCACCGCTGCCGAATTCCACCAGCGCGGCACCGTCCGGGATATGGCCAACGATTTGCGGTGCGACGTCACGCAGCAACGCGATCTCGGTGCGGGTCGGATAGTATTCTGCGAGCTCGGTGATCGCCTCGAACAAGTCCGATCCTGCCGCGTCATAGAAGTGCTTTGGTGGGATGAACTTGTGGGTCTTCGACAGCCCGGCAAGAACATCGGCCTCGAAATCCGAGAGGACGACGCGCTCTCCCGCCCCGTCTAGCGCCAGCCTCAGGCCAGAGAACATCCAGCGCTGATGGGGGTAGAAGAAGTTGCGATAGGTGGCGCGGGTGTGGCCGGCTGGCGTGGCACTTCCTCCGCCCCTAAGCACAAATTGTCCGGCCATGAACTTGCCGTTGTACTCGCCGACCGCGCCTGTGGCGGGACGATAGCCGGGGTACGGCAGATAGGCGCTGCGGGTCCATTGCCAGACGTCGGAGGTCATCTGGCCTAGGCCTTCACCTGACGTCGCGCCGTATTCCCACTCCGCTTCAGTCGGCAGCCGTGCGCCAGCCCATGCGGCATAGGCGTCGGCCTCATAGTAGCTGATGTGGGCCACCGGCGCGGCAAGGTCCAAGGGGCGTAGGCCGTGCAGGCCCATAACCCGCCAGCCGCCCTCACTCTCGCGCCAATAGATCGGTGCCTGCCAGTCCTCGGTACGAGCCAGCCCCCAGCCCTCCGCAAGCCAAAACTCGGCGCGCCGATAGCCACCGTCGACGATGAAGGCCAGCCATTCGCCGTTAGTCACCAGCCGCTCGGCCAGCCTGAAAGGTTCCAGCCACACGCGATGGCGCGGCCCTTCGTTGTCAAAGGCGAACCCCGCGCCATCGTGGCCGATCTCGACTAAGCCGCCGGCGAACCC
>JAYTWT010000631.1:0-2025 GCA_043743295.1 Alphaproteobacteria bacterium
CGCCCCGAAGGCGGCGAGCCGACGGTGCAATACGAGCACACGCTGGTCGCGACCCGCAACGGTCCGGTGGTGCTGACGCTGGCTTAGCGAGCGTCGTCGCTGTTGACAGCGCTAGGCTCTTCCCCTATCCACCGCCGCTCGATTTTCGACCCCGGAGCTTTCGTTGTGAAGCGCACTTTTCAACCGTCCCGCATCGTGCGCGCGCGCCGTCACGGCTTCCGCCTTCGTATGTCTACGAAGAATGGCCAAAAGATCCTGGCGCGCCGCCGCGCCAAGGGTCGCAAGCGCCTGAGCGCCTAAGCCCGACTTAGAGCCAAGGTGTCCGAATGCCGGACGCCCAGCCGTCCATTTCCCGCCTGACCAAACGCAGCGAGTTCCTCGCCTGTGCAAAAGCCCCCTCGTGCGCCAGGGGATCGGTCGTCATTCAGGCCAGACCGCGCGACGATGACAGCCTGCTGTTTCGGGTCGGGTTCACCGCAACAAAACGGATCGGCGGTGCGGTCGAACGCAACCGAGCCAAGCGCCGACTTCGCGAGGCGGCGCGGCAAATCTTGCCACAGGTCGCTACGCCCGGAACCGACTATGTGATCATTGCACGCGGCGGCGTCCTGGCCCGCCCTTGGGCCCGACTGCTTGACGATGTGAAAAGCGCGCTGTTAAGGCTCGCCGCCGACCGCTCGGCCCCCCATATGCCGGGCGACTTCCCCCTCCCCGCTGGAAACCTGCGTCCCCGCTCATGAGAGACGATAACACCCGCAACACGATCATCTTCATGGTGTGCGCGGCGATCCTGCTTCTGGTCTACCAGGTCTTTGTGATCGAGCCGCAGGCGCAGCAACGTCAGGTTCAAGCCGCCGCCGTCGCCGCGCAGACCCCCTCGAATTTAGCAGCGGGCCTTGCGGTGCCGCTTGCGCCCCAGCCCCTCACCCGGGAGGCGGCGGTCAGTGCAAGTTCCAGGGTGCCGATCGCATCGCCGGCCTTGAGCGGATCGCTGTCCCTGCGTGGCGGTCGGATCGACGACCTGTTCCTCACCGGCTATCGCCAGACCCTGGATAAGGCGTCTCCGCCGGTCGAGCTGCTGCGGCCGGAAGGCGCTCAGTTCGCATGGTTCGCTGACGTGGGCTGGACGGGTGCCAATGTGCCGGGGCTGCCCAACAGCCAAACGCAGTGGACCCTGGCCAAGGGTACGGTCCTGTCGCCGGGCCAACCGGTCACCCTGACCTATGACAATGGGCAGGGCTTGATGTTCACCCGCGTGGTGGCGGTGGACGACAAGTTCATGTTCACGGTGATGGACACCGTCGCCAATTCCGGCGCCACCACAATCACCTTGGCGCCCTATGGCTCGGTGCAGCGCCAAGGCCTGCCTGAGGGCCTTGGCAAGAATTCCGTCGTCCACGAAGGCGGCACCGGCTGGCTCGAGGACAAGCGCCAACCGATCAAATACGCCAAGTGGCTGAAGGAAGGTGGCGGCCCGACCCACAACTCGGTCGGCGGCTGGATCGGCATCACCGACCACTATTGGCTGACCGCGCTCATTCCCGCTCAAAGCGAGAAGATCGAAGGCCGTTTCCGCGTCACCAAAACCGCCGGGGTGAACATCTTCGACGCCAACTTCGTCGGCCAGCCCCGCCCCGTCGCGACAAACCAGCAAATCAGCTCGACGGTACACATCTTCGCCGGGGCCAAGCAGGAGCCGGTGCTGAAGGGCTATCAGACCAGCCTAGGTGCCGCCCACCTGGACGAGGCCATCGACTGGGGCATGCTATGGTTCATTACCCGGCCGATCTTCCAGTTCCTGGCTTTCATCTTCCAACACGTCGGCAATTTCGGCGTGGCGATCCTGCTGCTGACCGTGGTGGTACGGGCGATCTTCTTCCCGCTGGCCAACAAGCAGTACGAATCCATGACCAAGATGAAGAAGGTCCAGCCCGCGATGGAGGAGCTGCGGGCCAAGTTCAAGGACGATCCGGCCAGGCAGCAACAGGAGCTGATGGAGCTTTACAAGCGCGAGAAGGTGAATCC
>JAYTWT010000632.1:0-2289 GCA_043743295.1 Alphaproteobacteria bacterium
GTAGAGCGGCTGGATCGAAAGCCCCTCGACCGTTGTCGCCGTCAGGCTCTCGTACGGTTTGTCGCCCAGGGTCTTGGCGACCAGCGCGCGCCAAGCGCCCTCACCGGCAAAGGGGAATCCAGGGTCCAGAAGGCGAGTGTCGGCCATGCGAGGAATTGCGCCCCGAGGTCGCCGGGCGTCAAGGTCACCTAGCGGCATTTACGGATGGTCTATGGTCTTGCCGAGTCTGCGCCTTTGTGCGTACAACGTAAATATAACAATCGCTCGAGGATCTTTGCACCATGGCCTTGCCGCCCGTTCTGCGTGACCGCCTGCGCCTGCCGCTGATTGGCAGCCCGCTGTTCATTATCTCGACACCTGACCTCGTGATCGCTCAATGCAAGGCGGGGATCGTGGGGGCGTTCCCGGCGCTGAACGCGCGCCCGGCCTCGTTGCTGGACGAGTGGCTGCATCGAATCACAGAGGAGTTGGCCGCGTGGGATCGTGACCATCCGGATACCCCGTCCGCGCCGTTCGCCGTGAACCACATCGTCCACAAGACGAATGAGCGCCTGGAGCATGACGTCGAGATGTCGACCAAGTGGAAGGCCCCGATCATCATCACCTCGCTGGGCGCCCGCGAGGACGTGAACATGGCGGCTCACAGCTATGGCGGCGTGGTGCTGCATGACGTGATCACTGATCGTTTTGCCCGCAAAGCGATCGAGAAGGGCGCTGACGGCTTGATCCCCGTAGCGGCTGGCGCAGGCGGCCATGCGGGCACCCTGTCGCCCTTCGCTTTTGTTCATGGCCTGCGGGAATGGTTTGATGGCCCGATTGCGCTTTCCGGCGCGATCGCTACCGGCCACGCGATCTTGGGCGCGCAAGCGATGGGGGCTGACCTAGCCTATGCGGGTTCGGTGTTTATCGCCACGCAGGAAGCCAACGCAGCTCAGGGCTACAAAGATATGATCGTCGCCAGCACCGGCGAGGACACCACCTACACCAACCTTTTCACCGGGGTGCACGGCAACTATCTGACGCCCTCAATCATTGCGGCGGGCATGGACCCCAACGACCTGCCGAAATCAGACCCGTCGGCGATGAATTTCGGCTCGGGCGGTAATCAGAAGGCCAAGGCCTGGCGCGATATCTGGGGCTGCGGCCAGGGAATCGGTGCGGTCAAGTCTGTGCCGACGGTGGCCGACATGGTTGATCGGTTGGCGGCGGAGTACGAGCAGGCCAAGGCCGAGCTTGCCGCGAAGACGGCGTTCACGTCTGGTCGGGTGTTGCAGGCGGCCGAGTAGGGCAAGCCTTCTCGCCCCCGGCGAAGCCGAGAGGGAGAAGAGATGGCTACCCCCCGTTGGTAGCCAGCCAGCGTTCCATCTCCGGCACCTTGTCCTTGATCAGGCCCAGGCGGAAGCGGATGGACGCGGTGGCTTTCTCGATCTCACCAACCGAAGAGGCTGGGATGGTGCCTTGGAGCTTAGCCAATTTGTCCAACATGGCCGCGTCGCGCGAGGTGGTGGCCAAGTCCGTAAAATAGGCGGTTCGCCTAGTCGGCTCTATCAGGGTTTCTAGCTCGTCGCGGTTGGCGATGGCAAAGTCGAAGGCCTTGTCCGGGAACTGCCCGGAGACCGCGCCGACGATGCCGGGTGCCTCGGTCGGTGAGGGCTCACCGCTGAGGGCCAGGGTCAGGGCGCGGTCGGCCAGCAAGGGATCATCGCTCGAGCCCAGATAGCCGTAGAGCCGCGCCCGGTCGGTGATGTCCTTGGACGCCTTGGCCATCTGATGGATTGCCTCCCAGGTCTTGGGATCGGCATTGGAGGCGACGATGGCGAGCACAGTGCGTCGTGCGGCGCCGCTGAGGCTGGTCGGGTCGGCTTGGTAGAGCGCGAACCGGCGCTGCGCCTCGGCCAAGGTGGCCACATCGCCTAGACCGCCCAAGGTGGTCAGTACCGAGCGGCGCAGAATGGCGTCATTATCGCCCTCGCCGGGTTTAGCGTCCCAGCCGAGACGGGCGGCGACGGGCTTAAGGCGGCTCAGGACGAAAGCCCGATAAGGGGTGCGGCCGGGGCGGCCCTCGAACAGCCAATCCAAAGCGTTGAGTTGACCGGAAAGCGTCTGCAGGACCAAGGGTTCACCGGTGCCGGGGGCATTCTTGGCCAGGGCGAGGAAGTCGCTCATCGGCACCACACCGATTTCGCCGAGGGCCCGGCTGTCATAGAGTAGGCCCAGTTGATCCGCGGGGTCGAGCTTGGCGAAAGTCGGCGCCAGCCTCGTCCAGAGTGCCGGAGAATAGGCGGTGCG
>JAYTWT010000633.1:0-5293 GCA_043743295.1 Alphaproteobacteria bacterium
TTCTAGGCGCGGGTGATCGCGTTGCGTAGCCGCCAAAGGCTGATCGCGGCCAAGACCAAAAACACCAGGATCGTGACTCCAACACCGAACCCGACGCCCCTGTCGAAGCGGGCCTGGATTTGCGCCAGCTCGCCGGGCACCACGTCTGCTGACGTCACCACTACGAAATGCCCAAGGGGGTAGATCGCGCCCAGGATCGCGGCCGCCGTGACGCTGCGCACCAATAGCAAACCCTCGATCAGCCGATCCCATGCCGGTCGAACCAGGGCCAACGCGTGGGTCGCCACCTCGAGCACGGAGTTGGCCAGGATCGGCCAGAACCACACCTGCCAGACGGGCGCCAAAGCCAGCGTCAGGCCCATGTCCGGCACCATGTTCTGGAACCGGATCAGGCCGGTCCACCACAGCAGGAACACCACACCGACCGCAATATCGACCGCCAGTTCGAACGGTGATCGGCCCGCGTTTCGTACCGGCGGCAGGCGGCGCGGCTTCCAGCGGGTCAAGAGCGCAGTCTTGCCGAACCGCTCGACCAGAGCGCAGACCAAGGTCACCGAACCGAACACGAAGATCAGCGCGATCTTCAGCGACGGCGCGCTCGCCGCGCCTACAAGCCCGGCATCCTCCCCGGCGATCACAGCCACCACCGCCAGCGTCACATAAACCCCCAGAGTGATCGCCAGCGACACCTTCAGCCCGGCCCACCAGAACGGAAACACTTCCGGTCCGATCAGGTGCTGGGTCTTGCGATAGCGCCCGGAGACCGTCAGCGGATGGCCAAAATCGATCAGCTGGGCCTCGACCTCTGCGTCGGTCAGCGTGCGGCCAAGCTCGCCCTCCCGGTCCTCGATCCGCGACAACAGCACATCGCGTAATTCGCCGGTGACGTCCGCCTTCTGGGCATCGGGCAATTGTCGGGCAATCGCGGCGAGGTAGCGTTCAACCAAGTCCATGTGGAGCCTCCAAGATGCCGTCAAGGCCGCGATTGAGCGCGCGCCATTCGACGATCAGACGAGCAAGGGTTTCGGTGCCCAGCGGCGAAAGCCGATAGAAGCGCTTGTTCCGCTTGCCCTCCTCGCGCCATTGGCTGGTCAGCAGGCCCTGGCTCTCGAGGCGCCGCAGCATGGGATAGAGCGCGCCTTCGTCGATCTCGACCCCCGCCTCGGCCAAGGCCTTGCGCAGGGTGTAGCCATAGTGTTCGGCCCGCAGCTGCCCCAGCACGGCCAGGATCAACGATCCACGGCGGAGCTCCTGTCGCAGGCCTTCGAAGATATCGGGGTCGGTCGCCATATTGGTGTGCGGCATACACTGTGTGATACATAGTGTCTAGCGCATACTGTGTGGCGCATAAATCTAAGGGCTACTGCCCGGCATGCATCCGGTCGGAGAGGCGGGCGTGGGGCGATGGCGCGCGCCTAGAGACGGAGGAGACCGGGTGACCTATTGCCGTGAAGGTGGAGGGCTCTCTTCGCCATGGGGGCACCCCGCTTCCCCGTCACTAGATGGCACTGACCCCTTCGTTCCCAAATGCCAGCCGACGCGGCCGCCGAGCTGTAACTCACCTGTAACGGTTAAGTACTTCCGCCGCGCACCGGGTCGGATGGTTATTGAGCTAAGCACGCCGCCAAGGCGCCAGGGGAGAGTTATGTCGAGACCACGTTACCGAAATGCTAGCCTAGGTCTTTTGCTTACTGGCCTTACGGCTATGACTTGGCCCACCCTGGCATTGGCTGCTGAGACTGATGCCCCGGCTCCCAGCGTCTCAGAGGTGATCGTTACGGGTGAGCAGGTTCGGTCCCTGGAACAGTTTACGCCCACCGCAAGCCGCCTTGACCTGGACACTCGGCACACGCCGGCGACCCTGGACGTCATTACGAGCGCCACCATGATCACGCGGGGTTTCCTGAGTATTGAGGAAGCCGCGAACAGCATGCCGGGCGTCACCTCTGGTGGGGCCCCGGGCGATCTCGAAAACTTCCATATACGAGGCTTCTCGGACACCCAGGTGACCGTCCTCCACAATGGCATTTACGTCGGTCCGTCGGACATGGTGAACCGCCCGCAGAACGCGTTCAACGTAGAGCGGGTCGAAATTCTGAAGGGTCCCGCTTCAGTACTCTACGGCCAGGGCGCGATTGGCGGGGCCATCAACGTGCTCAACAAGGCGCCCAGCTTCGGCGCGACCACCTTCAACACCCAGGCGGTCTACGGCAGCTTCGGGACCTATGCGGTGGGCGCCGGAGGCTCGACCACGGTCGGCCCGAAACTCGCTGTCCGCCTCGATGTCAGCCGAACCGGAACCAACGGCTTCGTCCACAACACCGATGGAGACTCCACCAACGCGACACTGTCGATGATCTGGCGCGCAACGCCGGATCTCGATGTGCAGTTCTCGCTGGATCTCCTGCGAGACCATCCCCCCAGCTACTGGGGGACACCGCTGGTGACGAAGGCGTTCGCGACCCAGCCGATCAATGGCCTAGTCTCGACGCCCGACGGGCTAACGCTCGACAAGCGTATGCGCTTCGTCAACTACAACGTCGGCGACGCCTTCATCCGGTCGGCCTATGTCTGGCCGCAGCTGCTGGTGACCTGGCGTCCCAACCAAGACATTACGATGGAGAACTACGTTTACGCCTATCGCGCGACGCGGAAATGGCTGAACTCGGAATCCTACGCGTTCAACCCTCTCACCCGCCTCGTTGACCGGGACCGATTCTTCGTCTTCCACGATCAGGAGCTCTACGGCGACCAAGGCAGCCTGAGCTGGAAGCACGCCCTCGGCGGTATGGCCAACCAGCTAGTTGTGGGTTTCGACTACAGCCACCTCGACTTCGTGCGTAGTCGTGGCTTCCCCGACGGCGACAGCGTCGATCCCTTCAAGCCTCGGCCGGGCGTCTTCGGCCCGGTCGTGCGGCGCATCAGCCCAACCAAATGGGACGACGTGGCGGTCTTTTTCGAAGACATCCTGTCGCTGACCGACAGCCTGAAACTGGTGACCGGCGGCCGCTACGACAGCCTCGACCTCGACCGTAAGAACTTCAACGCCAACGGTAGCTTCAACGCCGGGTCCAGCTTCTCGCGGACCTACCACCCGTTCACCTATCGGGTGGGCCTCGTCTACGACATAACCCCGAACATCACGCCCTATGTGTCCTACACCACCGGCCAGGACCCGGTCGGCTCGAACATCTTCATTGTCAACGCAGGCGAGGACTTTGCGCTGGGCAAGTCGCGCCAGGCCGAAGTGGGCGTGAAAGCGAGCACGGCCGATAAGCGTGCTTCGCTGACCTTCGCGATCTTCGACATCCGCCGGAAGAACATCCTGCAGGCCATCTCGCTGGATGTGGCCGTACCGGTCGGCAGCGAGCGCTCACGCGGCTTCGAGGCCGCCGGGGATATCAGGATCACCGATCACCTGACGGTCAATGCGAACATCGCCTACACCGACGCAGAGTACCGCCGCTTCAGCTTCGTCAACGGCGCCGGCGTGCTGGTGAACGCCTCCGGGAATCAGATCCCCAACGCGCCGAAGTGGGTCGACAACCTCTGGGCGAGTTACACCGACGTCGTTGGCCTGCCAGTCGACATCGGCGGGGGCCTGAAGCACGTAGGCGACCGCTTCGGAGACGACGCCAACACGCTGCGGCTCTCCGGTTACACGGTCGCCAACGCCTATGTGACGTGGCGGCTTACGCCGAACGTGGCGATCTCCGGCCGGGTCGAGAACCTGTCGGACAAGATGTTCGTCCAGTCGGCAGACATCTTCTACCCGACCGAGGTGCTGCTGGGCCGGCCGCGCTACTATCAAGTCGATATCACGACCCGCTTCTGACGAACGGCAACACATGGACGCACTCGTCTGGTTCCACCGCTGGGTTAGCGTCGCGATGTGCGTGATGTTCGCCGCCTGGTTCGCCACGGGCGCGATGATGGTGTTCGTGGCCTTCCCGTCCCTTCCGCCGACGGCCAGGGCCGCGCAGAGCGACCCGATTGCCTCGGATCGGATCGCACTCTCGCCGCAGGATCTCGCCGCACGCGCCCCAGAGTTGTCCGGCCTGCGGCTTCGCAGCCGGTTGGGCGAGCCCGTCTACCTCGGTGTCGAGCAGGGCCACGCAGTCGCCTACTCGGCACGCGACGGCCGGGCGGTGCCGCGCGTAACCGCTGCGGAGGCGACGCAAATCGCGTCGGCGTTTGGCAAAGCGCCAGCGCGCTTGATCGGTGGCCCCTTCGACTACGACCAGTGGATCGTCCACCAGCAGTTCGACGCCCAGCGGCCATTCTATCGCCTGCGGCTGGACGCGCCGGGCGGCGTCGACCTCTGGGTCTCGGCGCGAACCGGCGAGGTCGTCCAGCAGGCGACGGCGGTCGAACGCGCCGCAAACTGGGCCGGGTCGATCATTCACTGGGTCTACTATGTGCCGCTGCGTCGAAGCTTCGCGGCTTGGGATTGGACGGTCTGGTGCGGCTCCGTTGTCGGTCTTCTGAGCGTCGGCGCGGGCTTGTGGCTGGGCCTCCGGGCCACGCTGCGCAAGCAACGCAGTCAAGCCCCAGGCCTGACGCCCTTCAAGGGCATCATGCAGTGGCATCACTTACTCGGACTTACGGCGGGCGTCTTCGTGCTGGTGTGGATCACCAGCGGTTGGCTCTCCATGGACCACGGCCGGCTGTTTTCGACCGGCGAGCCGGGCGATGTAGCAGCGGACGCCTACTCCGGGCCAGTTGAAGGGCGCCTCAGCTTGGATGACGTTCGTCGCGTCGCTGCCGGCCTCAGCGAAGTGACCTTCACACGCGTCGCCGGGTGCGATATCGCTGCTGCGCGCGGCAGGGAAAGCCGTCGCACGGTCGCCGCCTGCCTGACCGATACGACCATCGCCGCCGATGTACCGCAGACGCTAATCCAGCGTGGACTCGCCGCGGCGTGGCCGAATGCGCGGCTCCAAGTCCTAGAAGCCCTCGAAGGGAACGCGCCCTATGCCAAGGCCGAAGGGGTAGAAGCTGGCACGATCCAGGCCCGGCTGCAGGGTGAGGGCCCCGATCGCGTGCTGATCGATTCTGGCAGTGGGAAGATCCTAGTGGCCATGGATCGCAGCCGCATAGCCTACGCCTGGGTCTACTACATGGCTCACACCTATAACTATCCGGGCCTGTCCAATCGGCCCGTGCTGCGCATCGCCATTCTGCTCATCCCACTGACGTTAGGCTTCCTGTTCTCGGTGACGGGGGTCATCGTCGGCGTCAGGCGGCTAACCGGCAAGGCGGCGGGGATTTGGGTGACAGGTTAACCTGCCAC
>JAYTWT010000634.1:0-7481 GCA_043743295.1 Alphaproteobacteria bacterium
TCGACAGGTCGCGCGGTCAGGGTGCCCTGATCGCCGGACTGCAGGGGTTGAGAGACGATAGCGGCGATCTCAATAGGGGCGCGGTCGGCCAAGTCGAAAACCAGAGTCTGGAACGTCGCCCAACTGGTCACCAGTGCCAAAATAAGACCAATTTTCAATGCGATGATCGGAACATCTGAGATGCGGGTCTGACCTTGGGCAAACAGCATCCGAAAGCCGATCAGGGCGACGTAGATCGTCAGGATCGTGGTGACGGCGGTCTGAAAGACGGATGAGCCGGTGGTAAGCGCCAGAAAGCCACTCTCGGCGTAGGCGCGCGTTTGGCAATCGACGGTGGCGATCACGCCGCGGATGACGCCGTCGTCGACCAGGGCGGTGCAAGCCTGGCTCATGCCGCGCTCCGGCCCTGCATGAAGGTGGGTAGCCAGGCTGCCGGTTCGTCACCAACCTGCTCGCGCAGAGCATCAAGTCGGCGCACGGTACGCTCTGTGCCGGCCAGGACCGCCAATTCTCCAGAGAGACCCTTTAGGTCCAGCCGCGCCACCACGCTGTGGTCGCCGCGCTTGATTAGGAAACAGCGCGAGGTGTCGGGCAATGTTCGAACAAGTTCGAACTCATGCTCCGTCAGGCCGAAGCCTTCGATATAGTCGGCGGCCTTGGCGCGGTTGTTGGGGAAGAAGATCTGAGTTGCGGCCTGCTCAATGATCGCTGAAGCGATTCTGCTGTCCAAAGCATCCGACGCGCTTTGGGTGCAGAAGCCGACGACGCCATTCCGCTTACGGATGGTTTTCTCCCAGTCCTTGATCCGGCGCACGAAGACGGGATCGTCCAAGACTTTCCAACCTTCATCGACGACGATGATCGCCGGTGTTCCGTCCAAGCGCTGTTCCAGGCGATGGAACAGGTACATCATGGCGGGAACACGGATGTTGGGCGCGTCCAGGATCTTGGTCATGTCGAAACCTAGAATCCGGGTCTCGATGTCCAACTGGTCGACCGCGTTGTCGAACAGCCAGGCGTAGTCGCCACCTTCGCACCAGGCCGCCAGACGTGCTGCCAGGTCGCCAGCACTAGGCCGCCGCGCGCCCCGGAACAGTTCGCGTAGATAGCGCAGGCGTCGATGTGTCGGCGCTTGCGCGAAGTTGGCGTCAATCGCATCGGCGATCATCGCTCGGTCCTCGCTGTCGAGCGTTTCGCCCTCGGAGGTCAGCAATTGTCCCACCCATTCGGCGAGAAAGGCGCGGTTACCGGGCGTGTCTGGTAAGGCCAAAGGGTTGAAGCCGGTCGGCTCACCGGGCGAGATCACATCGTATCGCCCGCCGATGGCGCGGATAAAGGGCTCGGCGCCGCGGTCTTTGTCGAAATAGGCGATCCTGGGTTTCAGCCGCTCGGCCTGAGCCAGCAGGAACGTCAGAAGGACCGTCTTGCCCGACCCGGACGGACCGATGACCGTGAAATTGCCTAGATCGGCTTGGTGGAAATTGAAGTGATAGGGTCCGAACGCCGTGGTCTCCAGAACCGCGATGGCTGGGCCCCAATGGTTGCCGCTCGCCTGACCGGTCGGATGGTTGTGGAAGCTGGCCAGACCCGCAAAGTTGGCGACAGAGATCAGAGCGCGGCGGGATATATATTTGAAGTTTGCCGGAAACTGCGCCCAAAAAGCGGCTTCTAGATTGACGTCTTCGCGTACAGCGACCGCGCCGGCTTCCGCCATGCAGGACTGGATATCGGCCACCGCGGTATCTAGGCCGTCCAACGTCTCGGACTTGGCCAGGATCGTCAGGTGATGCTCGCCGTAGGCCGCACGCCCGGCACCCACGTCGTCGCGCGCCTGCGCGAGTTCGCCCCGCAGGCTAAAGGCATCATTCTCGGCGGCTTTGAGGCGCCGGAGCGCTAGACCCATGCGGTCCAAAGAAGCCTGGCGATCCACGAAGGCGAAGCTTTCTGTAAGAACCAGTTCCATCGGTAGACGCAAAACGCCGTCCAGCATTCCGGGTGCCGTGCGCGCCGGATAGTCTTTCATCGAAACCATGGCCCCGAATGATCCACCACTCGGCCCCGGGCCAAACTCCATGGCGTCCAAGCCAAAGCTGAGCCGGCGTGTGGCAATTGCGCGCGACAGGTCGCCAACGGGCGCCAGAACCGGCCGAAGCTCTCCGTTCAGGATGAGACTCAGGAATTCCGCAGGTTCAGAGCGCTGCGCGCCTCCGCCGGTCGTATATAGGCCTAGTGTGCGGGCACCATAGGGCGTCAGGGCGGCGGCGAACGCCTCGCGCATGGCATGCAGGTCGCGCAGGTCACGGCTGATATCGGCGTCGCGGGCCCGCGGACCTTTGAGAATTCTCTCAATCATGCCTGCGCTGCCCTGGGTCGGGCGCAGCACCAAGGTCAGGAAGATGTCATTGACGTAGAGCCGGCGTGCCTGAAGTTGCTCGCGCCAGCGCGCGTCTAGGTCGCGGCAGAACGGCTCGTCCGGCGAGGCTGGGAAATCGGGGGTCACCCGCCGCCGCACCACATGATGATAGACCGCAAGGCGCGAACTGGCCGCGCCGCGTAGCACCGTCTCGCGGATCGATTTGCGGTAATTCAGTTCTTCATCGGCGGCTGTCTCGAAGGGAAAGCCGGCCAAATGAAGCGTTTGAACCAAGAGCCCATCGCGCGTTCGCAGAGTCACATCGTCCACATGGCCAGCATAGGGCAGCCGATCCCCGACCTGCGCTTCACGTGGCGCGAGCACCTTTGCGGCACCAGTGGTCAGGAACGTTCCGCTCATGGGCGGTAGGAATTCCCGCCCCAGAAGGCGAAGTTTCGAACGCGGGGGCAGGTTCGCAGCCGTGTCAGCCACAGATCAAAGAACCGTGGCTCCCGCAGGGACCCGACATAGCCAATAGCGTGCGCCACCACGAAGATCAGCAACGACCAGAACGACCGAGTGATCAAGAAGGCCTCAAGCGTGACGATGATATTCAGGACCATGAAGGGGTAGGTGACGCCACCGATCATCTGGGGGCGGGTCAGGGCCGCGAAGATCGGGTCTGAGGTCAGGCGACTCATGGGCTAGAGCCCGCCGGCAAGAGAGCGAATGCCCGCGACAATTGAGACCGCACCAAAGATGATGAAGGCGCCGACCACGACAACGAGGCCGCGCCGCCACTCAATCCGACCCGTCAGCATCAGGAAACCCACGACCGCAATCGCGATGACCGCAGCGCTGGTCGCCACGTTGCCCAGCAGTGTGCCCTGCACCCAATTGAGCGCCGATAGGATCGGAGACGACCCCGCCGGGTCGGCCTGGACCTGCGCATAGGCCGGCGAGGCCGCCAGGGCCGAGAGGGCGAAGAGGGAAATACGTTTTGACATGAGCCTCACTTACCGCCGCTGCAGCGGTCGATCCGCACGCTAACGGACTCGCGACGGTGCTATCGAAACTTCGTTACATTTGCATGACTCCTGGGGTGCAGACTAGCCCATTGACGTTTGCAATTCTCCGCCGGGTTGGCGCGGATTCATCCCTTACTTTTGGTCGTGGTCCGTCGGTACCAGGCGATCCGTGAACATCGTATCGTCGAACCGACCTGCGGGCCTACCACCCCGAGCCTACGGCGATCTCTGCGAACAAAACCCTCGCGCGCGCGCCTCACGCGCCAGCTGTCCGCGCGATGAATCCAAACTGTCACAGGAGTGCGGAGTTGCTGTCACAGAGGCCGACTAGACGTCGCCTCGACAGGGCGGGATGCGGGCGATGATCCGCGCCGTCGTTCCGCTGCGCGTTTGGCGCGGCCGAGTTGAGCCCGTGGAGAATGGAATGATCGGCGTCGGTAAGGTGGGGACTGTTTTGGTCACCGCGGTGAGTGCGTTCGCGTTGGTATCGTGCGGAGGCGGTGGCTCCAGCGTCGCCTCGCCAGGCGAAGGCGCGTTCGCGACGGGCGGCACGACCGGCACAGGTGCTGGTACGGGTGGCAACGGGCAGGCCTCGGCCGATTGTCCAACGGGCTTCATCAACCTAGGCACGGTGGCGAACGGAACGCTGCGGTCCTGCGGCCTACCGCGTCTAGTGACCGGCAGCCTCACGGTTCCTTTCCGGCCCGGCACGGCCTACCGCGTCGATGGCCGTACCGAGGTGGGCGAGGATCAAGGGTCCGACGCCCAGAACCCCCGGGCGGCAGCCCGCTCTGGCGTTCTGACGATCGAACCTGGCGTGACCGTTTTCGGCGGGATCGCCGAATACATCGTTGTCAATCGCGGCTCTAGAATCATAGCCGATGGTACGGCCTCTCGGCCAATCATCATGACCAGCTTGAACGATCTGAATGGCGGCCCGGACCTCAAGGGTCAGTGGGGCGGTCTGGTGCTCGCCGGTCGCGCGCCGATTAACCGCTGCCCGCCGACGGCGACCGTTTTCCCGGCAAACCCCACTAGCTGTGAGTTCCGCTTCGAAGCTATCCAGACGATCAACTGGGGCGGCAATGCGCCGGCGGATTCCAGCGGCACTTTGCGGTACCTGCAGGTGAAAGAAGCCGGTTACGAAGTTGCGCCAAACGAAGAGCTGAACGGCATCACCTTCGGCGGCGTCGGTAGCGGCACACTGGTCGATTTCGTTCAGGTGCACGGCTCGGCCGACGACGCGGTCGAGTTCTTCGGCGGCACGGTAAACGTCCGCCACCTAGTGCTCGATCAATGGGACGATGACGGTTTCGATACCGACGAAGGCTTTACGGGTTCGGCCCAGTTCATCATCAACTTCTCCGATAGCCCGACTGAAGAAGACCGGTGCTTTGAAGCTTCCACTGCCGGATCGACCTCGGGCGGGGTGCCGCTCCTGCGCTCCAGCCCGAAGGTTTCAAACTTCGTCTGTCGTCTGGGTCTAGCCTCCACCCTGTTCGATGCGCGCCAGCACCAGGGCATCGTCCTGAATAGCGGCACCCGGTTCGATTTCCTGAATGGCCTGGTCGTCTCCGACAACTCTCGTATCCCGTGCCTGGACGTCGATGGTGCCTCAACCTTGGCGGATCCCCGACCGACGTTCCGATCGGTAATCTTCGCCTGCGCCGGCGGACCCTACCGCACAACGGACGGTGACCAGGACGCGGCGCCGGAGGCATTGTTCACAGCGGGTACGAACAACCTCGCCACGGGATACATCTCGACCCTATCGCAGGTGTTCATCAACGGCGGTAACGAGAGCGGTCGCTTGGCGACGAACCCGACGACGGTCTCGCCGTTCTTCCTGGCGGTCAGCTACATCGGTGCCGTCTCCGGCCCCTCCGACACTTGGTACGTCGGTTGGACGTGTGGCCTCGCCGGCGCGGCCTCCTGCTGATCGCAGATATCCCGGTGCGGCGGAGCTCAGCTCCGCCGCCGATCCCATCCTTCCGATGAAGGCTCAAATTCCCGATGACCGCTAAGCTCCAATCGTTTCGCACCCTTCTGCTCGCAAGCGCTGCTTTTGCCGTAGCCTCACCTGCGTTTGCGCAGGCGCCTTCCGCCAGCCCCGCACCGGCGACGAAGGCGGTCGCCTTGGAAGCTCCGGCAGAAGGCGAGGTCGAAGAAGTCGTGGTCAATGGCCGCTTCATCCCCGACGAAATCCGCGACACCGCTGAGGTGGCGAACTTCCTGACCGTCGAAGACATCAAGCGCGCCGGCGATGATACGGCGGCCCAGGCGCTCACGCGATTGACGGGTCTATCGATTGTCTCCGGTAAATACATCTACGTGCGAGGTCTCGGTGAACGTTACTCGCAGGCCTTGCTGAACGGCTCGCCCCTGCCGAGCCCCGAACCCCTCCAACGCGTTGTCCCACTAGACTTGTTCCCGGCGTCGATCCTCGCGGGCACTTCGGTTCAGAAGACCTACTCGGCCAACTATCCTGGTGAGTTCGGCGGCGGAATCATCGACCTGAAGACCGTCACGGTTCCGGATAAGCCGTACTTCAACCTGGGCGTGGGCCTTGGGCTGGACACCGAAATCACGGGTAAGCGGGGCTTGACCTACTACGGCTCAAAGTCTGATGACTTCGGCTTCGATACCGGCACACGCAAGCTTCCTGTCGGCATTCGTCAGTTTGCGGCGACGCGCCCAGTAGTCTTTACCGGGTCTTCAAATGGCCTGACGCTTGATGAATACAAGGCTGTTGGCAGAAGCTTCTCCAACGCAGCCCTAAACGTCATTCAGCGGGATCGGACGGCTCCGAGCGGCAATATCGACTTGGCCGGCGGTCGGGGTTTTGAGACGGACAACGGCCGTGTCGGCGTGGTTGGGGTCCTCAGCTATCGCAACAGCTGGTTCAATCGAAACGGTGTGCGCCAGACGACCGTCCCCGACCTAGGCGGGCTAACGCTGGCGAGCGATGCCACTTTTGAGGCCAATCAGAACGACATCGGCTGGAGCGGTCTTGGCGGCCTGGCTTGGGAGGACGGCGACAACGAGGTTCGATACACAGGTCTTTGGATCCGTTCCACGTCCAAGCGTGCCCGCATCACGCAGAACTCGGCGCAGTCGCAGGGCAGCGCGAACGTCAATGTCTACAACACCGAATGGTACCGCCGAGAGCTTCAGCTCAGCCAGTTGGCCGGGAAACACACGTTGGGTGACGTGGAGATTGCCTGGAGAGGCACCTACGGGCGCACAACGCGCGAGGCCCCCTATGAGCGGTCCTATCGCTACGCCTTGAGGGCCGATGGCCAGCGGGCGGCTCTGCTGTCTGGTGCTAATCAGTTGGTCTCGTTTTCAGACCTGGATGAGAACATCGCCTCTGGCAACGTTGATCTCAGCTATGATCTTCCGGTGACCTTCGTGCGTCAGGCCAAGCTCAGCATTGGCTATGCCTGGCAGAAGAACGACCGCAGTTCTGTGCGTCGGGATTTCACCTATGACCAGGGCCGCAATTGGGACCCTGTCCGGTATGCGACCGAGCGCATCGACTATCTGGTCTCAGACCGCAACATCAATGATGAAATCATCGCCTTGCGGGAGCTCACGGGCTCAGGTTTGACGGGTGATGCGGCTTATTTTGACGCGGGCCTGCAGGTCAACGCGGTCTACGCGCAGATCGACACGGAAGTTCGCCCGCTGCTACGCGCTAGCTTCGGCGTCCGGTATGAGGACGCTGACGAGTACATCCGAACATTCGATATCTTCAACCGTCCAGCGGGTGCGCTGTTCAATCGGACCCTTTCGGAAAGTTACTTGCTTCCGACCGCGACTGTAACCTGGAATTTCGCGGAGGATCAGCAGCTACGCGCTGGCGTCTCCAAGACCATCGGGCGGCCTCAGTTCCGCGAACTGGCGCCTCAGCGCTACCGTGACTCCGAGACCGACCGGATTTTGACTGGAAACCCGTTCCTGGTGGACACGGAGTTCTTGAACGGCGACGTGCGCTACGAGCGGTACTTCGCCAAGGGCCAGTACCTGACCATCGGAGCTTTCTACAAGGATCTGAAGAAGCCAGTTGAAGCCCTGGCGGTTCTCGGTTCGGACGGTGC